>VBKX01000055.1:1734-8632 GCA_005879435.1 Deltaproteobacteria bacterium | reverse complement strand
TTGTTTGCCGTAGCCGACACGCCGCAGGCGATGGTGAAACTTTCGTCGAAAAAAATCGAGAAGCTGATCTACCCTGTCGGCTTTTATAAAACCAAGGCAAAAAATATTCTCGAAATCTGCCGGACGTTGATCGACCAATACGGAGGGAAAGTCCCCGACGAAATCGACGAGCTCTTAAAGTTCAAAGGCGTCGGACGCAAAACTGCGAATCTAGTTGTGACGCTTGGTTACAAGAAACCAGGCATCTGCGTCGACACCCATGTTCATCGGATATCGAATCGCTGGGGCTATATCAAAACCAAAACGCCGGAGAAGACCGAGACCGCGCTGCGCGCGAAACTTCCCAAGCAATATTGGATCGAGTACAACGATCTTCTGGTAAGCTTCGGCCAGCACCTGTGCCGGCCGATTTCTCCTGTTTGCAGCCAGTGCCCCGTAAAGAAATATTGCCGCCAAATCGGCGTAACCGTGAGGCGATGACTATGGCACAAAAAATTCCCCAGGGTTATTTTGCTCGAAATGTCGACCCGATCGGCTATCACGATTTAAATAGCAAGCCGGCATTCAAGTTGGCGATGCAAGAAGTAAACAACCGCTGGTATCTCTATGTTGCCCATCTGTGGCACCGCGGCTGGAGCGTGCTCGACGTCACCGACCCGGCGGCGCCGGAGTTTTGCTCTTTTGTTCCCGGGCCGGAAAACACCTGGACGATTCAGGTCCAGGTCGCCGAAGGCAAGATGATCGCGGGCCTCGAGCGCATCGCGCCGGGCTGGGGTGGCACCGACGGTCAACCGTTCGGCGAAGGTTTTTACATATTCGACGTGAGCGCGCCGACCAAACCGTGGCAGATCGGTCGCTTCAAAACCGGCAGCACCGGCACGCATCGCAATTTTTACGATGGCGGCACCTTAGTTCATGCGGCGGCGGCCGCTCCGGGCATGAACGGAAAGATTTATCGGATCGTCGACATCGCCGATCCCGGCAATCCACGCGAAGTTGGCCGCTTCTCGTTGCCGGAGCAGGCACAAGGCGCGGCGACAAATGGCTTGAAGTTTTCCTGCCATGGTCCTGCGCATATCGAAGGCAATCGAGCATATCTTTCCTACGGCGACGGCGGCGGGATCATCCTCGACGTTTCCGATATGTCGCAGCCGAAGATGATCAGCCAGATCGCATTCCGCGGTATTACCGCGACTCAAGGAATCCATACGTACCTGCCGTTGCCGAGCCGGAAAATCGCCCTCGTCAACGACGAAGCGATCCGAGAAAACGGCGATGAAAATCTAAACATGGCCGGCATTGTCGATATCAGCGACGAGACGCGTCCGCGCATGCTTTCACTTTTCCCGCTGCCGGAGCCGGCGCCGGAAAGCGAGCTCAAAAATTTCTACGAAAAAGCTGGCCGCTTCGGCCCGCACAACCATCATCATCCGAATCACCAACCCTGTCTCGAAGGTCGCGATGACATCGCATACCTCACGTACTTTAATGCGGGATTGAGAGTCTACGACATCCGCGATCCTCGCCAGCCGAAAGAGATCGGTTATTTCGTGCCCGCAGACCCATTAACACGAAACGGCCTCAAGCCGAGTCGATTAGTCGCGCAATCTGAAGACGTGATCGTCGATCGCCGAGGCTATATTTATCTGAGCGACAAGAATCACGGGATACACATTCTCCGCCTCAAGCAAGCGTGGCCGTTCGCGGCGTAATCCCTAAGCAGCCTGAACCACTGCTGTGTGACGCTTTTTTTAGCAGCCAAAAACAAGAGCGCCACCGATGACGGTGGCGCTTGATCGCTAAATATCTGTAACCGGGAGATTCTGCGCTATGGCCTCATCGACTCGGGAAAATATTTTGACGGCGCCCACACATTGACGGTGAAATTGTTGCAACCGAGAATGCGCAACTCGCGCATGATGCGGATATAGTCTTGGGAATCGATGAAGTCGCGCCAGTTGTCCAGCGTCTCAAAATCGATGGTAATGGCAACGTGCGGCGTCACTTCGAGCGGATTGCGGTAATTTCGAATCTCGATCACGCCCTTGTGCGCCAGCGTTGTCGGCAGCCAATCGTTCTTAGCCTTGTTCGCGTAAATGGTCAGGTTGGCTTTCTGATCCGGCAAATTCCACTGGATAACGAAGTGCACCATTATTGTATCCCCCGCACCAGACCGCCATCGATTTGAATCGTGGTGCCAGTGACGTAGCTCGCCCGCTCCGAACCGAGAAAAACGATGACGTCCGCCGCCTCTTCCGCAGTCCCATAGCGCCCGAGCGGCACTTCCGCCGCCATTTCATTGTTGATCTCCTCGATGGGCCGGCCAACTCGATCGGCGCGCGCTTTGTTCAACTTCTGCGCCCGCTCGGTATCGATGCGGCCTGGACAGATATTGTTAATAAGAATATTGTCCCGCGCCAGCTCGCGCGAGAGCGTCTTAGCCAAACCAATCACCGCGCTGCGCACGGCGTTGGACAATACCAGGCCCGTGATCGGCTCCTTGACTGAATATGAAGTTATGTTGATGACCCGCCCGCCGCCGACCTTGCGCATATGCGGCACCGCCTCGCGAGTCATGCGCATGGTGCTCATGAAGCTTAAGTTATAAGCGTTACTCCAATCCTCGTCGGTGAATTTCATGAAATCGCCCGGGGGCGGTCCGCCTGCGTTGTTGACGATGATATCCAAACGGCCAAAATGTTCGGCGCTCTGGTTGACGAATCTCTTTATGTCCTCCGGTTTGGCCATGTCGGCCACCATGGCAAGAACCTCGCCGCCGGATTCCTTGCGAATCATGGCCGCGGCTTCGTTGAGCGCCGCTTCGCCGCGCGCGCAGATCGCCACCTTTGCCCCTTCGCGCGCGAATCCCAACGCGGTCGGTCTTGCGTCTGCCGGATACTAGCAAAGCCGATACGGCGGGTCAAAACGGAATAGCGATCAGAAGTCCGAGATCAGAGGTCGGCAGGCTAGATATCAAGGACCGGGGGGATCAATGCCCAGCGAGGAAGAAAGGCACCAGGATCAGATAGAGCAGCCAGGTCTGCTTCGCATTCCACCGTGATGTGTGCACGTCCAAGTCTTTAGCTGAATTTATCAGCGCGATGGGACACCGAATGTCCTGAGATTTCTGACCTCTGAAGCCTGACCTCCGACCTCTAGTCTCACTTCTGTTGCCAATAAATGTTATCGCGGAATTCCGGCTGCAGACGTTTGATATAGAGGCAGAGCATCCCGTGGACGCCGAGCTGGCGTAGCTTGCGTGGGTCGCCGGCGCGCAACGCGTCCTTTTCCTCGGCCGTGAGCTCGTACTCGCCCATCACTCCTTCGAAATCCTTGAGCGATCTCTGATAGAGCGATTCGTTCATCTTGAGATCAAATAGCAGACGGCTCAGATCGTAGCAGCTCACAGCGACCTCCAACTGACAAATCCCCAGCCCGTCGCAACAAAGTCGGGCATGTAGGCGGTATAAGATGCTTTTGCATCGCCGACGGCGCCGATCACGACCATCCAATTGAGAAATTCGGTATCGCCCGCTTGCAACAGGTCTTGCACGGAATAATCCACCAGATTTTTTCCTTTGCCTTCCCGCATCACTTCGAGAAGCTTGTGGTCGAAGGTTTCGTCGATCTCACCGATACGCGGTGAACCGGGAAAGTGCGACAAACCACCCGTCGCTAGAATCGCCACGCGCTCGGCTGAATTTTCCGCAACTTCGCGAATCAACTCACCGACTTGATAGCAGCGCCGCGGCGAGGGCGCGGGATCGACCCACGTGTTGACATAAATCGGCAGCACCGGGATTTTCGGGCCGTACGAGAAATCGATGCCCTTGTCCATGCCAGCGCGAATGATCGCTTTGCCCAACTCCTTGTGATTTCGATAGCGAAAAGAATGACGAGTAAACTGACCTTTGACTTCGTCACCAATGGTGACGAAAAACGTCGGAATATTATTCCAAAAGAAGTTGACGAATTGATCATTGGCAATAACGATCAAGACGTCGGGTTGGGCCTGCTCCAGATCCTTGCGCAGCACCCCGAAAGCAGCCTCGGCATCCCGCCGCAATTTTTTTTGCTGCTCGAAAGTCGGCCTGCTCGCGGTGCCTTGGGGCGCCATACTGTAGTGCAGATCCATGAAATCTTCCCATTCACGGCCCGGCTCGAGAAGTATGTTAGGCGCGTGGCTTGCGGCCATGGCAGAAACTAGCGGCATAGGGCAACTCCTCAGTGAATGGCAAAAATCCTAGTCCCCGACCTGGAAAAAAGCAACTGTTAGGTTAAGCGCAAGGTTATCGCCGCACATGCAGAGCGCGCGATCCCGCGGACGGGCTCAAAAGAAAAAAATCGTCGCTGAAATCGAGATTTAGATCGGCAGGATTTGCGGGAGAGCAATCAGAGCATGCGGTAATTGCGCACCGAGAAATAGATCAATGCCACGACTGCCACGACCGATACGATGGGGTGGTCTATTACCCAGTTCAGCCCCGGCTCGAAAACATGCCGCGATGTGTAGTCGATAAATCTATTGACACGATCCATTCCTGTCCCCTTCGGTAAACTACTTACTTATACCAAAACTACGCCTCGCCGGAAAGCCTGATTTTTGGGCTCAAATACGGTATTTGCGCTTTATCTTGATTCCCACCAACAACAATTAGCTTTATTCCAACGCTTGCCGTTTTCGATTCCCCGTACGCCCACTCATCGCGAGAACCAATTCCAAGGGGAAGGCAAAGCTAAAAAAATTGGCCGGTGAGGACTCGAGGTAAGATTTGAGAATATTCGTGTTCAATCTTGCTCATAATTGGACAAACCTGGCCTAAAACCCTCGCTATTATGTGCCAAAAGTAGACGTCGGCGAGCTAAGACTTATTGGAAAATAAGCACTTTCTGGAATGCGATAAGCAACTAAGTCCGTGGCATTACCGTTGCTCTAGCGAGGGAACATCAATTCCATTGGAGGAACTACATGAAACTTCTACTCGCGACCATGTTCAAGAAAATCCCCGTAAGAGAAACCCAGCAGAGAGCCACCATCTGCAAGCGCTGCGGCACACGAATCTACTCGTTGAGCTTTTTGAAAAAGCACCTCGAAGCTCACGATAAAAAAGCTCACTAACCATCAATCCTTAAGGAGAGAGACAATGGAGATCTCGGTCATTCCCTGGCGGGTGTTCTTTGACACACTGAGAAAACAGCAATCGAGCACCATCGAACTATGGCTACGTCGATGGTTGTTTACCAATGATGAGGCGATTCTAGCTGACCAGCGAGCTACGGCCGTCAATTAGTCCGATGGCCTGCTGAAACACCCGAATCTCAATGGGCCAACAGACATCGCTGTGGCGTATTTCTCCGCAACGCGGCTGGCGAACGATCAAACACCGCTGCAGTTATCCGTTCGCCCTAGTGGTCGATCCAACGGAAAATGAGCACCGCGACTTGGAAGCCCTGTTGGCCGATTGCTCCAACTACAGTCGATGGACACTGGGCGACAAACCGATCGTGGCGGTTTTATTGAGCGAGGTAAAAATCCGGCCGCGACGATTCTAACTCAATTCTCTAACGTCCCTTGCGCCTGCGAAGCTATGCATGTGAACGGGCGCGCCCAATGTGAAAATGATCAAATCAGATTCGACAATAATAACGGAGACAACGTGGAAGCAGTAAGAATGATCAGGCCCACATCGGATCGAAAACCCTGCGTGTGCGGGGCGACGCTCGAGCTTTGCCATGACTCGTCCGACCGGCGTAAAACTCAAGCGTGGCTCTGCTCGCGCCACTGCGGCGCCCGCGGGTTGAGTTACGAAGGCGCGCTGCGGCGCAAAGTCCGCCTGGACTTACTCAGCTGGGGCGATATGAAAAGGAATGCCCAAACGCTGATTTCGGCTGAAAACGACGATCAAAATACATCGATGTTGCAGTGAGTAGATAACAATCGAACAGATTATAATATTTACGTCTGTGTATTTTCTTCCAAAGAACGAGTTTAGACTTTCCCGGCCTTATAGCCAACGGTCTCCATCATTGTCCTGGTGATGGTTTGCCGCGTTTTCAAGAATTCTGCCCATGGCTCGCGCTTTAAACGCTTTAAACGCGCGGGTACATTTTTGATGTTGAAATAATCAAAGCGCAAGTCCCGTCCGAGCTCGGTCCAGTCGATCGGTGTTGAAACCGGTGCGTTGGCTCGCGCGCGCGTCGAGTAGGCGGCGACGGCGGTCGCACCTTCGCCGTTGCGCAAGTAGTCTATAAAGATTTTTTTCTGCCGGGATACTTTAAGCAGCTTGGCGGTAAACCGATCCGGAAAAGTTTTCACCAGCACTTCGGCCACAGCTTGGCTAAAACCTTTGATAGGATTCCATGGCAGCGTAGGTTGGATGGGAATCACCACGTGCAAACCCTTGCCGCCGGTCGTCTTCAAAAAGCTGCGCAGGCCGAGATGATCGAGGAGGGTTTTTAATATTTTCACCGCCTCCATAATCTCTTTCCATTCGACGGACCCGTCCGGATCGAGGTCGAAGACGATGCGATCGGGAAAACCAAGCTTCGGTTTGCGCGAACCCCAGGGATGCAGCTCTAGAGTCCCCATCTGCGCCATCGCCACAAGGGCGCTCGCGGAATTCGCCATCATATACAAAGCCGGACCGTCACTGTCTTGCACTTCGACTCGCTCGATGACATCGGGAACATTCTGATCGGCATGTTTCTGATAAAAAGACTCTTTGTCCCAGCCGTTTGGGCACCTGAACAAAGTAAGGGGCCGATTGCGCAAATGCGGCAGGATCCATTCGCCGACGGCTTCGTAGTAGAGCGCCAGATCGCGTTTGGTGATCCCAGCCTCGGGATAAAGTAATTTGTCGCTGTTGGTCAGTTTGATGCCGGCGACGGTATCTTTATC
>VBKX01000055.1:0-1725 GCA_005879435.1 Deltaproteobacteria bacterium | reverse complement strand
TTTTTCTTTTCGCGGCGCTTCATTCAATTTCGATTCTCGCGGCGAAAGTTTGGGAAGGCCGCCAGATTCCTCGCGCACGACGTCGCGCGCGCGCTTATCATCCCGCAGTCCCCTGAACGAAGCGTTGCGCACGATCGCATCGTGAGTCCACTCGGTGAATGTCACCTGAGCGACCAGTTCCGGCTTGACCCAATGGGCGCGGCGCGCCTCGGCGCCTTGGGGCGGGTTTACGAAAGCCGGCGCGTCTTGAATCAGTCCATCGAGAGTGCGCCGCATTTTCACGAGCAGCGTTTGATCGAATCCCGTGCCCACTTTCCCCGCGTAACGGAGCTTGCCTTCGCTATCGTAGACGCCCAATAAAAGCGCGCCGAAGCCGTGACGCGAGCCCTCCGGATCGGTGAACCCGCCGATAACGAATTCCTGCTGCCGGGCGCACTTCACTTTCAGCCAGGCGTTTCCGCGCGTGCCCTCGTAGGTCGAGTCCCGGCGTTTCGAAACCATTCCTTCGAGCCCGAGACTGCAGACTTGAGCGATAAACTTTGCGCCATCCACATGGAAATGTTCGCTGTAGCGGAGGATGCCGGCCTCGGGGATCAGGTGTTTGAGCAGCGCTTTGCGTTCTTCCAAAACAACCCGGCGCAGGTCATAGCCGTTCAAATACGGCAGATCGTAGGCATAGTAGAGAGTCTCACTGGTGTCGGTGGCGGACAGGGCGTTTTGCAAGGCTTGAAAGCTGCTGCGTCCTTTGGCGTCCAAGACCACAATCTCGCCATCGAGCCAGCCGTTTTCCAAAGGCAAACCCGCTAATGCCCGGGCGACGTCGGGAAACTTCCTCGTCCAGTCGTGACGATTGCGCGAATAGAGCCGCACCGCTCCGGCATCGATCCGCGCGAGGATTCGATAGCCGTCATACTTCACTTCATGGATCCAGCGGTCACCGGCGGGACTCGTTTGGGTCGGTGTGGCGAGCTGGGGACTGATAAATTCCGGCAAGGCGGCTTTGCGCGCTCCGGCGGCCTTTGCCGGATCGAGACGGACTTTAGATTTCTTCTGAGCGCCGGATTTGACGTTTTCCGCAGCGGATTTGTTCGAATGCCAAACCCTGCCCGGATCGGCGGCGATCTGTTTAAGGCTGCGATGGGTTTTGACGCTGTTGGGGCGGCTATCGACGATCTGCGCTTCGGGACCCGTTAGCGCATACTCGTCATCCTCTTTAAACAAGAGCCATGCCTTGTCGCCGCCGTACTTGCTGCCGTGACTTTTTACCAGGGTCCAGCCGCCTTGCAGTTTTTCGCCGTGGAGATCGAACTTGAGTTTGCCTTTCTTGTAGCCCGCGATGGGATCCTCCTTCGGGATCCAAGTGCCGCGGTCCCAAAGCATCACCGTTCCGCCGCCGTACTGCTTCGGGGGAATAATGCCTTCGAAATCGCCGTACTCCAGCGGGTGATCTTCCACGTGCATGGCGAGCCGCTTGTCGTTGTACCGCCCAACTCAGGAGTACACCGCTGAGCTCGAGTCTGAAGTCGTAGTGCAAACGAGTGGCTGCGTGCTTCTGAATGACAAAGACAAGATCGCGCTTCTTTGCTTTGGCGAGCTTTCCTTTGGGCTCCGGAGTGGTCTTGAAATCGCGCTTTTTACGATAGAGTTCAAGCGCCATGGATCAACGATGCGGACAAAAGGGCGGCTTCTTTTCGCTATAAAAAAGATGCTTCCGCGCCGAGCTCA
>VBKX01000448.1 GCA_005879435.1 Deltaproteobacteria bacterium | reverse complement strand
AAAAATTAATTGGAGGTGTGTTATGAAAAGGTATTTATGGGTTGCCAGTTTCGCGTTAGTTGCCTTCGGAATTTTTGCCGCGTCAGCGATCGCAGATGATGAACGAGGCACCTTGGTCAGATTCAAAGGGGGTATCGGAGTCCATCCTGTCTCGAACGTCACCGTGGCAGGAAGCCCTCCGGTTGTCACTGTCGCCGTGAACATAGTCCGCGGCGTCAACCCTGCTGGGCAGATTTGGGTGATAGACAATCTGGACGCCAAGGTGAAGACAAACGGAGACATCAAGGTCAAAGGACAGGGCCTGATTTTGGCCGGCGGCAACAACGCCGGGCGGGCGGCGGGACAGAGTGTGTTTGCCACGCTGATTTGTGAAGCCGCAGCCCCCTTTACTCAGCGCAGCACGAATCCTGCTGGAGTTCCATTGGCCGACAACGGCGACTTCGAAATCGACGATGTAATAGATCTCATAACGTCACCACTGCCAGCGGGCGGATGTGCGAGCCCGATGTTGCTCATTCGCAACGCGATGGGCCAGACATGGTGCCAGCCGCGTAGTCACGCGAGCTGGCAGCCGAGTCCAGCCGGGGCTTTACTCCGCCTTGAGTCGATAAAATTCAACGGCGTTGCTGCGCAAGATCGCGCCCTTATCGTCCTCTGAAAGTTCATCGTTCTCGATCAATTCATCCAACTCTTTCTTGCACGTCGCCGCGTTCACCTCATGCGGAAAATCCGTGGAATACATGAACGGCTCGTTGCCGACCATCTTGACCGCTGTGCCAAGAAGCGGCTCGCCGCCTTCGCAGCCGATGAAGATTCTGCGCGCCTTGACGTGCCGAATGATGTAGTCGCTCACCTTCTCACCAGTCTGTAATTTCAAATAACTGCCGCGCAAATCACGCATGACATGCGTCTCGTAGGACCTGTCGAAGCGTTCGAGGCAAAAAAGAAACCAAGCCACGCCGCCTTCGAGGAAGCCGAATCTAATGTTCGGAAACCTTTCAAACACGCCGTTGAAAACAATCGATGCCAGCGAAATCATTTGGCCCAGCGGATGGCCGATCGCATGCACAGCGGCGTAAGGATCGAGCCCGTCCATTCCCATATTGCCGTGAACGCCGCCGTGGATCGCCACACAACAATCCAGTTCATTCGCCGCCTCGTAAATTGGAAAGTAGGTCGGGGTGCCTAACGGAGGCGCTTGTAAACTGTTCGACGGTATCACCGCACCGCACATGCCAAGCTTGGTCACCGCGCGGTGCAGTTCTTCTGCAGCGACTTGCGGATTCAACACCGCTTTCGGCAACAACGCCAAGCCGTGAAAACGCTGGCTGTGCTTCAAGTAAGTGTCATGCAACCAATCGTTGTACGCCTGCGTCGCACGAGGCCACGGCGGCGGTCGGATAAAGCACCGTCGCGTCGACGCCGACTTCATCTAAGAAAGCGAGCCATTCCTTCGGTCCGACCTTGCGATTGAACGCCCCCGGCGGCATGTCGACGAGATGTGCCGCGTGCAAATGATCGAACGGCGGAAACGGATTGAACGGTTGAACCCGCGCCTTCTCCCGGTATGCGTCCGGCATATGCGCGATGATCGCTTGCGGGTCTTCGGCGATATGCCCATCGGCGTCGATGATCCGTCGAGTTTTTGTCGCCATGTGTCTAAGCTCCTTTCACAAGGGGTTTGCCCACCATCGTCGAATCGCGAAAGTTTGCCCCGCCTTTCATACCTCCTTCCCCTCGACGGGGATTGAGGAAGGGGTGCTCAACAATTCAATGGCGTGCGCAGCACCCCCATCCTTATATTCCCCATCGAGGAGAAGAAGTAAGATTTCC
>VBKX01000445.1 GCA_005879435.1 Deltaproteobacteria bacterium | reverse complement strand
GAAAGTTTCCAGCGGAAGCGACTCGATCGTCATGCCATCGGGCACGAAATGAAACGGCGCGTCGACATGGGTGCCGGCGTGGACACTCGTGTGAATCGATGATGAATTATTGGCGTCGCCCTTGCTCATGCGCTTGCGCCCGTTCAGCTCGAGCGGCTGCGCCGTCACCCAGCGAATGGATTCAGGCGAAAGAGTGAGAGAGATATCATAAATTTTCATGGCATCGCCTCCTCTGTCGGATCTTATTCGACACAATCGAGAGTGACAAGCCCGCTCACTTGCCCAGATGAATCGCAAAATTGCCGGCGACGACGCTCACTACTCCCGCGACCACTTTCCGATTGACCGATTCAACGTCGCGCAGAAAGTTGGCTGACAGGATCAGCGACCAAACCGGGTAGCTCGCCGCGATCGGCGCGACGATGACGACGCGGCCCATGCTGATCGCCGTAATGATCAACAGAATGGAGATCGTTTCACAGAATCCGGTGGCGAGGAACGGGCCGATTGCTCGGCGGTTCCACCTCAGACGCAGCGACCGCGGCGATAGCGCGTAATAGATCAAAAATCCGCCAAGCGACACGGTGCCCATCAGCGCGGAGAAGAACAATGGCTCGTTTGCCATCGTCAGAACATAGCGGCGTATCGGGTGGTTTATGCCGGTAAGGACAGCGGCTCCGACAGGAAGCAGCAAATGCCACCAGCGAAAGCTGGACAACTCGCGCTCTGGTTTCCATGAGATCAAGATTATTCCGACGACGACGAGACAAGTGCCGAGGATGATCAGCAGCGTCGTGGGCTCGCCGAGAAAGGTAATCGCGATGGCCGCGCTGATCAGCGGACTCACGGACTGCAGCGCGCTGCTGCGCGACGCGCCGATTTTTTCCACGCCGGTGTAAGCCAACAAGCGCACGGCCAACTGAAAGAGGCCGACGAGCGTAAAGAGCAAAACGCCGGCGAGCGGCACGGAGTGAATGCCGCCGGTTACGAATATCGCCGACCATAGAAGCAAGTTTTGCATAAGGATCGAAACTAGAGTGACGGTGGTGGGCGTGGAATAGGGCATGCCGGCGCGCGCCGAAACCAGCGCAGAGGCATAGAAGACGGAGGTGATCAGAGCAATAAGCTGAGCGGTGGCGTCGGACGTCATAAAAGGATGAACTCTCGCATCGAGTCCGGCGTGTCGCCAGTTCGAAATTTGTTATCGATGGGCTTGCCAATCGTAAATTGGGGTTGATTTGAAAGCTTGTTGAGTGAGATTTGCCTTGCCATTTTGTTCCTTCTCCCCTTGGAGTCTGTGTGCAATCGCGAAAGTCGCTTCAAGGTCATTCTGAGCGTCAGCGAAGAATCTCGCACTTTCCTCCACTTACGAAGACGAGATCCTTCGGCTATCGCCTCAGGATGACATTGCGACACAGTCTCTTGCGGGAGCCTAGGAGGAGGGTGGTTGAACACTCACCCCTCACCTATCCAAAGGGAGAGGAAACAAAAATTGCAACGATCGAGAAAAGCAACTTGAAGCTTAGAGCGTGGCAGTCTCCGAGAGATTACCGTGTCATTCGATGGGTCACGCGACTAGCTCTTTGCCAGCGTTTGGCGGAACTTTTCACGATACTCGACGTTGTAAAGGCGCGGAAAATTTTCCGGGTATGTTTCTCCGGGTTCGACTTTGAGCGTGACGAAAACCGGCCCCTCGTCCTCGATAATATTCGGCAACTCGCGTTCCCACTCGCCGAGGTCGGCAATCTCGTAGGTTTTTTTGTAGCCGGCCGTCTTGGCCAGCTCGGCGAATCGGATTTGGCCGACGCGAGGGATAGGCACCGAGCCGTTGGTTTCGTAGCAGCCGTTCTCGCATAGACAATGCACGTAATTTTTCGGCGCCTGGTTGGCGATCGTCACCAGACTGCCGAGATTCATGAGCAGGCTGCCGTCGCCGTCGAATACGACAATCTTTTTGTCCGGCCGGCCCAGCGCCAGACCCAAAGCATGAGACGAACCCTGCCCCATGGCGCCGATGAAAGTGTAGTTCAAATCGTTGGGCGCGATATGCGTCAGCTCCTGCGCCGCCATATAAACCGCGACGACGATCTCGTCTTTGCGCTGGCGCACGAAGGCCTTGAGCATTTCATCTCGTTTCATCATGGCTAGCGTGGCTCCCTTCCAATGAGAATCGCGGAGGGCGACGAATTCTTGAATGACTTGTCGATAGCCGAGCCGATTTGCGCGGTATCGGCGTCTCGCTCGATCAGATAACGTTCGATACCCATCACATCGAGAATCGGTTCGATGATCTTGACGCCGTACTTCTTCGACTGGGTCGGCGCCACGTCCGGCTCCTTGCCCAGCAAACCGACAACCATACAAACCGGGAAATGGCCTTCTACTGCGACACCGCGGATGGCATTGATCGAGTCGAGGAAGCCGGTGTATTGCATCATGAACACCGACTTGTGCCCCGCGGCGTAGAGCCCGCTGCAAATCGACACGCCCTCGTCTTCTTTGCAAACTTGCACGACTTTGAATTCAGGATCGTTGATCAAACCTTTTAATAGGTAGTGGCTGGTTACCCGGTCCGGCAGCGCCACGACGAAATGAATCCCGGCGCGCTTGAATTGATTTTTGATCGACTCCGCCGTCAATGGGTAGTCTGCCATGGGTACCTCCAAGTCAAAAATTCGTTCAAAGTTCCGCGTTCAAAGTTCAACGTCCTCCCCGATTCCGCATCCCGTAACCTTGAACATTGAACCTTGAACGGCCGTTATGCAATTTCTTGCACAAAATCCGCCAGCCGCTCGCCGATCATGATCGACGTCAAATTGGTATTCGCGCGGCTCACCACCGGCATGATCGATGCGTCGCCGACCCAGAGGTTTTGCATGCCGTGCACGCGCAGCCGCTGATCGACCACCGCCATGTTGTCCGATGCGGGTCCCATCTTACAGGTGCCAACGCCGTGGTGATAGCTGTCGTAAGTCTTGCGCGCGAACGCGCCCCATTCTTCGCCCGGGCCCGGCTGAATCATCGGACCGTAGTATTCTTTGATCTGTGGCTGGCGCACCAGTTCGTCGATGAATTCCATCGCCTCGACCATCGCCTTCAAATCCTCAGGGTGTTCGAGCATGCGCGAATCGATGCCTACCTGTTCATGCGGATCGGCGCTCTGAAGAAAAACCCGGCCGCGATTGCGCTGTTCGAGCAGGTGCGCCGATATCGGCATCATCCGTTTGAGCCCCGTCACTTCGGTCGGCGGCCGCATGTTGATATGAAAATTCGCAGCCTCGCTGATCGGATTTTTGCGAATGATCAAGCGGAAGCGCGGCACCACCCAGTCTACCTTGGACTCTTTCGGTCCTTCGTAAGTCATGAAGGCCACCGGATGATCCTGATAGTTCTCGCCGATGCCGTTCAACTCATGCACGATGGAGATGCCGTGTTTCTTGAGCTCCGCCGACGGTCCGATGCCGGAGAGCATGAGAATCTGCGGCGAGCCGTAAACGCCGGAGGTGATAAGAATTTGACCGCCAAGCGCCGTGTGCATCTCTCCGTGTCTTTCATAGTTCACACCCTCGGCTTTTTTGCCGGAAAGTCTTGCGTCCGCGCGCTTGGTTCAAATAAGCGATGACGGTCGACTGCCGTTTGCCGTCCTTAATATTGTAGGGCGAGGCGCACACACCGTACGGCTCCGGCACATTGAGATCCGGACATTTCGGCAATCCCATGCTGTAGGCCGCTTCGAGAAACGCCCGCACCGGCGGCGCTGCCTCCATGTCGAGCATAAAATTGCGCTTGACGTAAAGCGGGCCGTCTTTGCCGTGGATCGGGCTATCGGGAAAATCCTGATCCGACTCGATCTTTTTCATGAACGGCAAGCAGCGGTCGTAGGTCCAATCCGGATTTCCCGCCGCCACCCATTGGTCGAGATCATAGCGCTGCGGACGCAGCACCGACATCACGTTGACCGACGACCCGCCACCCATGATCCGCCCAGCAAGCGCATAATAGGTGCTGCCGTCCAGGTGGCGCTGCGTCGGAAACATCGCGACGAATTCCGACTCCAGCAGCAACCGGGTTTGCTTGGACGCATCAGCGACTAATTCGGGGATCGGTTCCGGGTCCGGTCCGGCTTCCAGCAACAGCACTTGCCGATTCGAATCTTCCGAAAGCCGTGTGGCCGCCACGCACCCCGCCGACCCGCCGCCGACTATAATTACGTCGTACTTATCCGCCATTGAAGTTTTCCTTACCGTCCCTTTGCGTAAACTCAGCTACCGCTAAAGGCGAGATTCTTCGGCTTCGCCTCAGAATGACACTCGGGGCTCATCGTGCCATTGATGTCATCCTGAACGAAGTGAAGGATCTGCTTTTGGCTTTTCTCATACTAAACTCACACCTGTTCGCCAAGACCTTTGCGCAGACGCCGGGTAAATTCTTGCAAGATCAACGTCGCTGTCGCGCGCAAAACCATATCGCCGAGAATCCCCAGCCGTCCCTTGATCTGCACATCGGCTTTGTAATCCATCTGCGATTTCGTTTCCGACATCGAGTGCAAATCCACTGTCATATCCGCATTCACCGTGCTTTTGGTTACCGTATCCGTTCCCTGCGTGCGCACAACCATCTGTTCGGGCGGTCGGCTCTCAAGAATCGTCGAGCGAAAGTTGAATTTCCCCGAGATCGGCCCCACGTTGGCGGAGATCATCCCGTCGAATGTTTTATCGTCGATTTGCTTGACCTCATCGATCCCGGGCAAGCACGTGGAAAATTTGTTGATGTCGATCAAAAAGTCCCAGGCCTTTTGCAGCGGGACATCCAAATCGATTTTGCCGTCGAAAATCATCGCGCCAGTTTCTCCAAGCCAAACTCCCGCGTGATCTTATGTGACAAAAAAATCGATGACAAGTCCCAAGGAGCCTCGATTAGAATTAATCGGGCGTGAACACAACCTATGGCAGGACGTTACAATTTTCCTGGGTAATCGTTCGGCGGTTCTTTTCCCGATGCGACGGCAACCGCGGCTTTCGCCAATGCCACGGGACTCGGACGGTCCGCGGCACTGTCACTGACGTAGGCCCACTTCACTTTGCCGGAAGGATCGACGACGTAGGTGACTGGGCGGCGATCAGGCCCGCCCAATGTCCTTTGTTTTCTGTGCCGACGGCTCGAATGAGCGCGGCATCCGGATCACACAAAAGGCGCAGCGGATATGGATCTAATGGAATATGCGGTCGGTCTTCTTGGCAATCACGGGTGACTCTTTCGAGAAATCTCTTTCCCTCCTCGGGCGGCTCGACGCTGACACCGAAGATCTGCACGTTTCCTTCGAGATATCGTTCCCATTCGTAGACAAAGGCCGTGACCTGGGCCCGGCACCAGGGTCACCAGCGCCCGCGATAAAAGAAAATCACCGTAGACGGCGCATCGGCGAAGACACCAGGAAATTCGACCGTCGCGCCATTGATATCTTTGAGGGTTGCTTTAGGGAATTGGTCTCCGACAG
>VBKX01000444.1 GCA_005879435.1 Deltaproteobacteria bacterium | reverse complement strand
GCTGTTGCGATCAGCCAATCCGACAAAAGGCCGAAAATGCTTCTGTATGTTTGAACAGAGCTATATCGAGCAAGAGACCACCGGCTGTTTACTTTGTCACAACTTTGCCAGAACTATATGTCACTATATGTTCGAATCGGTAAAATCGACCGGCTGGAAGCGGCGTTAAACGCTTGAATAGATACACATAGCGACCGATAGTGACACATAGTCCCGGTACCGTAACAGGACTGAAAATCCTCGTGTCGGCGGTTCGACTCCGTCCCTGGCCACATTTTCATCCTTTTAAATTCAACTAGTTCTCATTTTCTGCAATCTCGCCTAAATCCCCAAAGACCGCGCTTTGAAGTTAGCGCCCTTTTCGGCGAGTAAAGCCAGACAGGATTTGATCTTTACGAGCCGAAAAGCGCAGCTTGTCAGCTTGGGATCAGCGTTAGCTACCTGAATTACTCTGTCAGAAACGACCCTGCAGCGCGGGTGGTTATGGGTCGGGGATTGATCGCCTGCAACACACCCGCATTAGACTCGTGGTGGGATGGCAAGAAACACCAGCAAAAGTGGGAGTAGAAGCTATTTTTTCTTCCGCTTCTCTCGTTTGGGTTTGAACGGACCCCTCATGGCTTCCTCTACGACTTCTTGTGCCAGCCGATCAATGCCGGTGAGATTTTTTACCTTAGGGAAGGCTAACGGCTGCCCTATACCCCATGCGGTACTCTTTCTCTTCGACTTTCCGATTCTTTTCCGTGCTTTGTTTGCCATGCCACCAGAATGACATAGCCAAAATCTTTGTCTATAGCTCTATCCTTATTGTTTGATTTTCCAGATAGTTGTCCATAGTCGAATGAAAATGGCAAAGGCTGGTCACCCATCATTCTCTGCATCTGCCGGAAGTTAAAGCACCGTTAGCTCGCCCCTCGGTGATGCCGGCCAGGCCATGCTTGAAAGCATTCTGGTTGGCTGGTGGATCTGATTTGCCGCGAATCCCGGCCATGGAGATAACAACGAATCGAGTGGATTTTTCCCCTGAATTGGCAGAGCTATTCGGCTCTCTCAGTATTAAATAACGCGTCTAGCGGTGACACAGGTCGTTTGTTAGACTTAAGTTGTGTCTGCACAAAGGAAAAAGAACATAAAAGCCCACTCAATGCCTTTGCTACTGCGGTTGGGTATGTGAAGTGTAAAAAACTCACAGTGCAACAAAGACCCGGACTCTATTTTCCGATCCGTCGAGTGTCAGGTGCAGCCACGAAGAAGAAAACCAGCAGTGAGTAAACATTCTTCAACTCTTAATAACCTCTAGAGAAAAGGAGGAATCGATTATGGAAGAGACCGAGAAACGCAGCCTGCTCGAGAAAGGCATGCACGTTGGAGATCGGCTGGCGGAAGTGGGCGGCGAAGCCGCGCGCTTGAAAGCCGTAGCTTCTCACGCCGTCGAAGACGCTGTGACGGAGGCCAAGCGGTTGGCCAAGCGCAGCCGTTATGCCGCTGAAGACTTGGTGGAAGATGCGGCCCATCGCGTCAAGCGCGATCCGCTACGCTCCGTGGCCCTCGGCTTGGCGATCGGCCTCGGCATGGGTGCGCTGTCTGTATGGGTGGCGACGCGCAACGCCAGAGAGTAGCCAGAAAACGAAGACGAGATGATTCGGGACACCGAAGAGAAGCAGTTGTAACTACACTCTATCGTCCTACGAATCACCGCACGAATTTTATACGTTCAGTAGGTTGATGGATCACAGACGGAACGTCTGGCTTGTGGAAACCGGGCACGCCGTTGTCTGACGTATCAACATTGCAAGCGTGCAAAAATGGCGTGCGCCGGTTCCCTCTGACGGTGGCTAAGAAGTGGCCAGAGCGGAAGGGTGTACTAATGATTAATTATCTCCACCCAGCAGGCTCGTACCCTTTTTGGCGGAGGCAGTTGTCCACGAATTGCTGATTGGATGGCTGCGGCGGTTTACGTTGGAACAATCCCTGCAATAGTGCTTGCGTGAGGCTACCCGCTACGCCGCCTACTGCACCAGCTGCGGCGCCTTGACCCGCCTGCCCAAAAATCGCACCACCGGCACCCCCTGCGGCTGCGCCCACAACACTGCTAGTCGCTGTACCGGCGACCACATTCCCTGTGGAAGCGTTTCCACTCTCGGTCGACGTGGCTTCGGCCCGTGCCATACACTCGTCTATGTCCCGTTTCCCGACCTCGCCACCCACACGCATCAGATGCTCATTGGAAGATAGCACCGGCCTCTGACTTGCACATGCCAAGATCCCGAGTAAGAGCGAGACAACTGTCGCACCCTGCAGAAACATGTTCTTGATGGACATGAAAAATAGCTTGTCACTATCATCATGTGTGTCAACCCGATTACCTCGGACAAAGACGTTAATAAGAACTGGTCGAAGCCAAACCTAATCCGAGATTTTCATGTGATTGGCTGATTCGATCTGCCAGTGGTGACGGGATTCGAATTGTGCGCGGTTATTTCACTGGCAAAGTAATGGCAAAGCAGAAAAATTCAATTGTGATTTCAGATTTAGACATATCGCGTTCCATTTCAGTTTTCGACCGCGCCCGGCCGATCGGCATCGCTGTAGTTGGTCCGTGTCGTCAGTCACAACTGACCGCCACTGACTTGGCCTTGAATTCGCTCAGAGTCAGCACGAATCCGTGAGTCTCAGCATCTTTCCACGCAGACGCCCCATCGCAGATTTCGTGTAGAGTTTTGACATTTATATCGTAATACGATAATCTCGTGTTACGATATAGTTTATGCCAAGCGCAGATGTAAAACCGAACTTCCAAGCGATGGCCGAGCTACGCTATCAGATACGTCGCTTTTTGCGTTTCAGTGAAACTGCCGCACGCCAGGCCGGACTCGAGCCGCAGCAGCACCAGCTTCTATTGGCCGTGAAGGGTCTGCCCGAGGGGATCGGTCCTACGATCAGCGCCTTGGCGGAGAGACTGCAGCTTCAACACCACAGCGTCGTCGGCCTGATTGATCGACTCGTCGATCGCGGATTGTTGGTTCGTCTCCGAGCCGCGGACGATCGACGCAAAGTACTGGTAAAGCTGAGCCAAGACGGGGAGAACTGCCTGCGTCATGTTGCTTTCGATCATTTACACGAACTGCAATTGACCGGTCCGAGATTCATCCATGTCCTGCAGGGTCTCCTCGATAACGCGTACATTTCCACGAAAAGCCCGAATAGGGGCCGCCATTCTACAGCGTCAAAAAACCAAACAAGGAGGGATAAAAAACATGGCTAGTCACGAATCTGCGCAAGAATTGCTGCTCGACGTCAAAGTCGCAGAGGCCTCCCGGCTCTATAAGTTTTACTTGAACCAGGAGAAGAAAATCCTCGGTACAATTTCGATCTCGATTTTCCTGATCGCTTGGGAGTTGGTCGGTAATGTCTTCCAATGGATTAACCCGATGTTCATGAGCGCGCCCTCGTTGATTTTCAAAGCCGCCCTGGAGATGTTTCGCTCCGGAGAAATTTATCACGACTTGTATGTCAGCGGCATCGAATTTCTCGGCGGCTACATTCTCGCTGCGGCGGTGGCCATACCGTTCGGCATTCTGGTGGGCTGGTACAAACGAATGAGCTACGTATTTGATCCCTTTATCAATGCGATGAACGCGACGCCGCGCGTCGCGCTCCTGCCCCTGGTGATTATCTGGTTGGGCATCGGAATCCTTTCCAAGGTCGGCATCATTTTTCTCGGCGCGGTATTTTCTATTCTCATCAATACCCGCGACGGCGTTAAAACCACGCCGCTTAGTTTGCTGAATGCCGCCCGAAGTTTCGGCGCTTCGGAATGGATGGTTTTTAAGACCGTCGTCGTTCCTTCGACGATTCCGTTCATCCTCACGGGATTGCGCCTGGCGGTGGGTCGCGCGCTGGTCGGCGTGTTGGTCGGCGAGCTTTATGCCGCAACTGCAGGCATCGGTTTCATGATCACGGTGGCCGGAGCGACGTTTCAGACGGATAAAGTTTTTGTCGGCGTGGGCATTTTTGCGTTGAGCGGCATGATCGGTATGGAGTTACTCACGAAAGTCGAACGAAGATTCGACCGGTGGCGTCCACAGGTCGGATCCCTGGAATAGAATAATAAGTTCCGCGGGAAAACCGCCTTTGAGTCGGCGCGCGTCACCGCGCGCCGACCTTCGCTTTGCAGCATTGTCGACCCATTAGTAATTCCCGGTAACCGCACCGCACATTCATGATCGATTCGCGCGCAGGCGCGCAGTTGCAGCCGTGTGCAAACTACGAGGTGTTTCTTAGATGAGTGACTTAATTGAACAAGTTGAAGATCGCTTAGCGGACTTTACCCGAGATAAACGGGTCCTCGTCCTTTCCTGGATGGCGTTGACCATCGGCGCTTTGAGCGCCGTTGTCGCCTACGCTCTGGTATGGTTGATCGCAGTCATCACCAATCTCGCTTTCTATCGGCGCTAGTCGTCCGTGTTTCAGTCTCCCGACCATCATCATCTTGGCTTTCAAATGGTTCTCGTGCCGGTGATCGGCGGGCTGGTGATCGGTTTGATGGCGCGCTACGGATCGGAAAAAATTCGCGGCCACGGCATTACTGAAGCCCTTGAAGCCATTCTGTTCGGCCGCAGCCAGATGGAGCCGAAGGTCGCCGTGCTCAAGCCGCTCTCGTCGGCAATCTCCATCGGCACCGGCGGGCCTTTTGGAGCCGAGGGACCGATCATCATGACCGGCGGCGCGGTGGGATCGATCTTCGCGCAATTTTTTCATCTCTCGGCGGCTGAACGAAAGACGCTTCTGGTCGCCGGCGCCGCCGGCGGCATGGCGGCGATTTTCGCCTCGCCCGTTGCTGCTGCTCTGCTGGCGATCGAGTGGCGGCCGCGTTCATTTATTCCCGTGGCGATCGCGGCCGTCTCCGCCTCCGCCCTTCGCGTGCCGCTGCTGGGCGCGGGCCCGATTTTCCCGGTGCATCCGCACGCCATGTTAACTTCCGAAGGTTTGGTCTTTGCATTCTTAGTCGGCATTGCCGCGGGGCTGGGTTCCGGTCTCCTCACGACGTTGGTTTATGCCTTCGAAGATCTGTTCACGAAACTGCCGATTCATTGGATGTGGTGGCCGGCCATCGGCGGTTTGTGCATCGGCATCGGCGGGCTCGTCGAGCCGCGCGTGCTCGGCGTCGGCTACGAAACGATCTACGATCTGTTGCGCGGCAACATCGTGGGCACCGCTCTTCTCGGCATATTGATCGGCAAGTCGATCGTCTGGTCTCTCGCGCTCGGCTCGGGAACCTCGGGCGGTGTGCTGGCGCCGTTGTTAATGATAGGAGGGGCACTCGGCGCGGCCTTGGCAAATTTCATCCCGCTCGGCGATAGCGGATTGTGGGCGCTGCTCGGCATGGCGGCAATGATGGGCGGGACCATGCGTTCGCCGCTCACGTCGATGATTTTCGCGCTCGAGCTGACACAGGATCTCAATCTCCTTCCCGGATTGCTCGCGGCCTGCATCGCCGCACACGGCGTCACCGTGTTGCTGCTGCGGCGCTCGATTCTCACCGAAAAGGTCGCGCGTCGCGGTTATCACGTCATGCGCGAGTACGGCGTCGATCCGCTCACGATGGTGCGCGTCGGCGAAGTGATGGACAAAAACGCCCCGGTCATTCCCGCCGGCATGTCGCTGGTCGAGCTTTCGGATCGCATCGCGCGTGGCGATCCGGCGGTCAGCCGGCACGAGGGACTATTGATCGTCGACGAGAAGCGACAACTGGCCGGCATCATCACGCGCGGCGACGTGGTGCATGCGCTTGCGCAAAACGGTCACAACGGCACGACGGTTTCCAGCGCCGGCAGCCGCGACGTGATCGTCACTTTTGCCGATGAGCTTCTTTATGAGGCGGTGAACAAGATGCTACACAATAATATTGGCCGACTGCCCGTGGTCAGCCGACGAGACCCCCGGCGCATTGTCGGCTATCTCGGCAGAAGCAATCTCATGGCCGGCCGTCTGCGCCAGCTCGAGGACGAGCACGTTCGCGAGCGCAGATTTTTGCGGCGGCAACCAAAAATCCCGGCGCTCTCGAAGCCGAGCGATCCAACGATCGGAGTCTGATGGGAACGGCACAAGGT
>VBKX01000442.1 GCA_005879435.1 Deltaproteobacteria bacterium | reverse complement strand
GGGCGCATTTTGATCGTCGACGACGATCGCGGGATGTGTCAACTCCTGATCGATCTTTTGGGCGAGGACGGCTACGAAACCGACGTGGCTTATGACGGCCAAGCCGCGCTCGATAAATATCGAACGACGCGGTTCGATTTGACGATCACCGACCTCATGATGCCGAAGATGCGAGGCATCGAATTGGTTCAGCGCCTGCGCGAGATCGACAGTGGCGCGCTGGTGCTGCTCATCACCGCCTTCGGAACGATCGAAAGCGCTGTCGAAGCGATGCGCGCGGGCGCGTTTCATTACATCACCAAACCGTTCCACAATGATGAAATTCTGATCCAAGCAAAGCGGGCGATCGAACAAAAAACTCTGCAGGAGGAGCTCAAGCGGCTGCGCACCGAAGTGCAAGCGCGCAATCGGTTTCAAAACATCATCGGTCAAAGTGCGGCGATGCAACGTGTCTTCGAGATTGTCGCTCAGGTGAGCGACTTGCCCGCCAATATCTTGATCGAGGGCGAGAGCGGCACCGGCAAGGAACTGATCGCACGCGCGATTCATTCCAGTAGCTCGCGGGTGAGCGGACCCTTTATTCCGGTGAATTGCGCGGCCATACCGGAAACCCTGCTGGAAAGCGAATTGTTCGGCTACGTGCGCGGTGCCTTTACCGACGCCAGAAGAGATCGGCCGGGTCTTTTTCGGGAGGCGAGCGGCGGCATGTTATTTTTGGACGAGATCAGCGAAATGCCGCTCACACTGCAGACGAAATTGCTGCGCGTTTTAGAAGATAAAGAAGTTCGTCCCTTGGGAGCAAACCAAAGCGAAAAAGTAGATACGCGCGTTCTTTCAGCAAGCAATCGAAATCTCGATGAGCTGGTGCGAAACGGCAAATTTCGCCAAGATCTGTACTATCGGCTAAACGTCATTCGCATCGAGCTGCCGGCGCTGCGCCAAAGGAGCGAAGACATTCCGTTGCTGGTCAGATATTTTATCGAGAAGTTCGCCGCCGGCGCCAAGCGCAACGTGGAGGGCATCCAGGACGACGCACTGGCGGCGCTCAAGAGCTACGATTGGCCGGGCAACATTCGGGAGCTCGAACACACCGTCGAGCGCGCGGTTCTTTTGGGCAAGGGAACGTTAGTCGGCGCCGAAGATCTACCGACGAATCTGATGGCGCGCGGTGAATCCGCGATCGTTTTGGCTCAAGCCTTTGCCAAGCAGTTCACTCTTTACGATCTTGAACGCGAATACATCGGCAAAGTGCTGGAATCTACCAAAGGCAACAAAACCGAGGCGGCAAGGATTCTCGGTGTCGACCGCACGACCCTCTACCGTAAGCTGGAAGAATACAAGTTCAAGGATTAAGATTTCCGCGTCGAGACGATGCGTGCCTATCCAAGCGCGCCGATCTCGGCCATGCTGGCGTCGAAGGTGATCCTTTCGTTCTGCTCGGGTTGGCGGAGAATCCAAAAGGGATCCTTGCCGCGGCGCACGGCTTCGATGGATTCCTTGATCGTGTTTCGCAGCAGGATAACGCCTTGATCCGAGGCGCCGAGATGCTCCTTGCTGCGATCGTAGATATCGCCCTGGCTTTCCTGGGCGACGCGATCCTGATCGTGCGATGCGATGCCCCACCAGCCGTCATCGACGCGCGTATAAACTCCCGGTTTGTCGTCTTCGAATCCAACGGTTTTCAAGACTAACGGCCTTTCATGATTCGATTCGTCGTTGGGAGTGAAGCGCAGCCAAAACGTCGTGGTCTTGGTGTCGTCCGTCGGCACGCGGAAGCGGATGGCATGATCGGGGATGCGCCCTTTGCGCGCAGTCGTGTGGCGTGTGTGTGAGGGAAAAACCCAGTGGGAGTGCTTGGGCTTGGATACGCCCGGTACGTGCATGGTGATCTTTGCGCCATACGCCGTTGGCTGCCAGCCGATTTCCGGTCTTTTCAACGCCATGTGCGGGTATTCCGGAGCGTGAAGCGCGACCAGATGCGTTTGATCGACGGAATTCTCGGCGCGCTGCAGCCAGTTGCAATATTCCGTGCCGGCGCCGATGACGCGCTCGCCGTTTTCGGCGAAAAACAAATCATAGCGCGGCAACAGCGGCTCGGGTTCAGGGCCAATGTAGGCGAAGATAAAGCCGGCGATCTCCTGAGCCTTGTACGCCGGATGCTGAATACGGTCTTTAAAGGTACTGTCCGCGGGCTCGGCGGGTTGTTCGAGGCACCGACCACGCACGTCGTAGAGCCAGCCGTGGTAGCAGCAACGGATTCCTCGATCTTCGACTCGGCCGAATT
>VBKX01000441.1 GCA_005879435.1 Deltaproteobacteria bacterium | reverse complement strand
CCGGACGGCGAAACCTTGTTGCTGCGGGCCGGTGTGGGATGGAACCAAGGAGTCGTCGGCCGAGCAACGGTGGCAGCCGGCCGCCAATCGCAAGCAGGCTACACGCTGGCCTCCAATGCGCCGGTCATCGTCGAAGACTTGACGAGGGAGACGCGCTTTAGCGGCCCACTCCTTCTTCGTGATCACGGTGTTGTCAGCGGCATGAGCGTCATGATTCCCGGCTCGGGCCGTCCCTTTGGGGTGCTCGGCGCGCACTCGTCAAAATGCAGGAAATTCCAGACCGAAGACATTCATTTTCTTGAATCGGTCGCACATATTCTCGCCGCGGCGATCGAGCGAAGAAAGTCCGAAGAAGCAATTCGGAAAAGCGAATCCTGGTTGCGCAGTCTCGTCGCCACGACTCAGGACGCCGTTGTATCCATCGACCGGCGCGGCTGTGTAGCACTGTTTAACCAAGGCGCCCAGCGGATATTTGGTTACAGCGCGGAAGAGCTCGTCGGCTGCAAAGTTAACGTGCTGATGGCAGAACCCTATGCGGCGGAACACGACGGCTATATCGCTCGCTATGAGACAACCGGCGAAGCGCACGCGATTGGCAGGATTCGCACGGTGACTGCGCGGCGCAAAGACGGCACTTTGTTTCCCATTGAATTGTCGGTCACCGAAATCGAGGTCGATGAAGACGTCCATTACGCGGCCTTTATCCGCGATATCTCCGAAAAAACTCGCTTGCAACAACAGCTGGTCGAGAGCGAGAAACTTGCCGCGATCGGCGGCACGGCGGCAAAGATCGGTCACGAGATCGCCAACCCGCTGAACGGAATCTATCTAACTTTGCAGCTCGTCGAACAAAGGCTCGGCAAGCAGCCCTCGGACGATCCGCGCGTCGCTGCCGACATCGTGAAAATCAAAAAAGAAATCGCGCGACTCAACCAGCTCGTCCAAGAGTTTCGCACGCTGTCACGCCAGCAAGATTATCATTTCCGTTTGACGGACGTAGGCGCGCTGATCGCTGATATCCTCGATATTCAACAGCCGCTCTGCGAGTCCAACGGCATTTTGGTGCGTTGCGCCATTGCCGCAGACGTGCCGGCCGCGCGGGTCGATGAGGACAAGATCAAGCAAGCCTTGCTCAATGTCATCAAGAACGCGGGCGAAGCAATGCCCAAGGGAGGCACGCTATCAGTTGCCGTCCGTGGTGCCGACGATACGGTCCTGATCGAGATCAGCGACACGGGCGGTGGAATCCCTGCCGACACCGATGTGTTTGCGCCGTTTTTCACGACCAAAAAAGAAGGTACCGGCTTGGGGTTGATCATCGTTCGGCAAATCGTTTCGGCCCACGGCGGCGCGATTTTCTATGACAGCCAACCGGGGAAAGGCACGACATTTCATATTATGCTGCCGCGCGATCCATCCGCCGGCTTGCGCCAGTGACCACAGAGACTAGTCGCTCGCGCTAGCCTTGACTGGCTCCGGTATTGCTATAATTTAATTTTATTAAGGATTTGCGCCGTTACGTAGGCGCGTTCTCGCAGGATTGCGAAAAAGCGAATAATTTTTTTGCAATCTTAGAAATCCGAAGATGGAGAGCTCTCACTTGAATGTCAATGGTACGATCCTTGTCGTAGAAGACCAGGATTCGGCGCGGGAAAGCTTAGCAGAGCTGCTCAGGGGCGAAGGTTATGAGGTGCACGAGGCAGCAGATGGAAATGTCGCCAAGGACCTGATCAACAAACTGGACGTGGACGTTATTCTCACCGATCTGATGATGCCGGGCGCAGACGGCATCGAAGTGTTGAAACATGCCCGGGAAGTCTCGCCGCAAACATTGATCATGCTGATGACGGCGCATGCTTCGGTGGATACCGCCGTGGAAGCATTGCGGCTGGGTGCTCAGGATTATCTGCTGAAGCCGCTGATCTTTGAAGATGTGATGCGCAAAGTCGAGCGCCTGATTTCACACCGTAAGCTTGCCTGGGAAAATCAGATCCTGCGCCGCGAGGTCGATGGTCATTTTAGTCCGGACCGGCCGCTCGGACGCAGCCCGGCGATGCAAGAAATCACAAACATGATCAAGAAAGTCGCGCCGACACCGACAACCGTGCTGATCAGCGGCGAAAGCGGCGTCGGCAAGGAAGTCGTGGCGCGAACGATTCATGCCAACAGCCTTTCCAGTGATAGTGTTTTTCTCCCGGTCAATTGCAGCGCGATCCCCGAGAACCTTCTGGAAAGCCAACTCTTCGGACACATGAAGGGCTCTTTTACCGGTGCCGTCAATTCACAGGAAGGCTTGTTTCAACGAGCCCGGGGCGGAACGATTTTCTTGGACGAAATCGGTGAGATGCCGCTGAGCTTGCAGCCCAAACTGCTGCGCGTGCTCGAGGAAAAGACCGTGTTGCCGGTCGGTTCAACCACGCCGGTGAAAGTGAACGTGCGCATCCTCGCGGCGTCGAACCGCGACTTGAAGGCGGAAGTCGAGGGTGGCCGTTTTCGCGAGGATCTGTATTATCGACTGAACGTGTTCGAGATTGTCATTCCGCCGCTGCGCAAGCGGTTGGAGGATTTGCCCGCGTTGGTCGAGCACCTCATTCGGCGCCACAACCTGGAGATGAAAACAAATTATAAAGGAGTCGACAGCGCGACCATGAGAATCCTCATGTCGCTGCCTTGGAAGGGCAATATTCGCGAGCTCGACAACGTGTTGGAGCGCGCGATGATCTTGGGTAACGGCGAATGGATCTCGCCGGCCGATTTGCCCGGCCAGCAGTCTGCGGCGGATGGCGAATTCGCCGCCGTCGATGACAATCTCACCAAAGCGGTGGAGCTGTACGAAAAAACCCATATCGAGCGTATTTTGGGAAAAACCGGCGGCGATAAAATGCGCGCCGCCCAATTGCTCGGACTTAGCTTGTCGACTTTGTACCGGAAAATAGAAAAGTTGGGGCTGGAGACCTGAAGCCGGGTTCAAGGTTCAATGTTCAAAGTCGGCACTCCGGCCTTGAACTTGGAACATTGAACCTTGAACGATCTGGTCATCAATTGAGAGTAGGGTCGCCTACGATCTCTTTCGCTGCGGGAATCAGCGGTTTGCGCCGATTCGGATTGCGCAGGATCTGTAAAGATTTCTGTTCAATCTGGCGAATTCGTTCACGCGTGACCGCAAACATATCGCCCAGCTCTTCGAGCGTGTAGTCACGCTTCTCCTCGATGCCGAATCGTTTGCGCAGCACGGTCTCCTGACGTGGTGTCAGAACTGACAGGGCTTTTCTGACTTCAGATTGCAGCAATCCTTCCAGTGCCTGACTCTCCGGCTGAGGCCGGACGCGATCTTCGACAAAGTCGCCGAGCTCATCACCGTCTTCCCAGATCGGCGTTTGCAATGAAACCGGCTCACCCTGGGTTTGCACCAGCTTGAGTAGTTCGGCAACCGATACGCGCAGTTCTTTGGCGAGTTCCTCGGGGCGAGGATCACGACCGAGCTTGCGCTGCATCTCGCGGGCCGTCTGGATGACTTTGTTCCTCGACTCCACGCGATGGACGGGAACGCGGATCGTATGGCCGGTGTCGATCAGCCCGCGCGTGATGCCTTGGCGAATCCACCAAGTGGCATAAGTGGAAAAGCGAAAGCCCAACCGGTAGTCAAATTTTTCCACCGCCCGCATCAGTCCTAAATTGCCTTCCTGAACGAGATCCAAGAAGCTTAAGCCGCGGTTCACGTATTTCTTGGCGATGCTGACGACTAGACGCAAGTTAGCCTCGGTGAATTCCTTCCTGGCCGCCTTCACGCGGGATTCGCCTTCTTGAATGCGCCGAACCTGTTCCTTCACCTGATCCGCAGGCAGTCCCACGGTCTGTTCGATCAGCCGGATCTCAGACAAACCGGCGGTTTTTTTTGTCCGTGAATGGCTGCGCGTTTGTTGTTCCAAGCTGGTCACGCGCTGCGCCAAACCCGTTAACTGGCCGATCCATTTTTCCAACTGATCTGAAGATAGCCGGAGGCCATCGATCACGCTGAGGATTTTTTCGTCGTCGACTTGCGCATTTTGGCTCAAACGAGCGCGCCGATGCGCGGAAACTCGAACCCGGCTCAGCTCACGGCGAAGTCGGTTTCGTTCTTCCATCAAACGAGAAAGTTTGCTGAGCTGCTTGAGAAAGGGCTTCGGATCGACGTTGCTTTGACCCTCGTCATCGGCGTCATCGGGTTTGTCGATCGCCTCACGCAGCTCAAGCTCGCCGGAGGTAACCAAGTTGCCCAACTCGACAACGCGGCGTAATACCAACGGCGTCGAGAATAACGCAGCAGAAATCTGCTGAGTGGCGCTTTCAACTTCTTTTGCCAGCTCAATCTCGCGCTCCCGGCTCAAGAGCCGTACCGAACCGATGTCCTGGAGATATTGCTGGACCGAACTTAAAGCGGTATCGGGTTTTTCCTGCTCCACCTCTTCTTCTTCTTCGGCGGCGGATTCCTCCGCGGATTCAGGATTGGCGTCGAAGTCTTGGTCCTGATCTGGTAGAGCGACGCCGACGTCCTGGTCGCTCAATCCTTCATTTATGATTCTGTCATTGTCGAACGGCGGTGACATATAGTAAGTCTCCTTAACTAATCCGGTGGCTTAATCGCATGACCAAAGCGCTTTTCCACATTCAATATTAGACGTTCAACGGACCATTAAAGTTCACAATTTATCGAGAATTTCTCGCTTCAGTCACTCAGCCAAATCTTAATGCTGGCGACCGTCCCCACTGTTTGATCGATAATTTAATCAGATCAAGTACTTGCGGGAAGTTGGCAAGACGCTACAACTTAAAGCTAAGGTAAGGACGGCCAGGTAGCGTGTCAAGGCTGAAAGGCCAATAAACGGCTTTAGATTTGCATTGATTCGTAGACATGCCAATAGGAGATCCGAAAATTTCCTGCTTGCGCGAAAATCATAATGTAATCTCGGGACTTTGGAGCGTCTACATGACGACATTAACTCGACGGAGATGGCACGTCACGTGCGTTAATGTAAGTTGTGGAAGTAGATTTTGATGCTGGCCGTCTTTGGCGGCCCGCGAAAAAGAGGACGCGAAGATGAAAGCAAATCGAACACTACGAGTCCGTGACTGCATGAGCATCGATCCAATGACCGTCGGTCCAAAAGATTCGTTGCAGAACGTGATCAACTTGTTGCGCCGACGCGATGTTCGATCGGTGCCGGTCCTGGAAAAGGGTCGACTGATCGGCATCGTGACCGACCGCGACGTGCGCGAGGTCGCACCCGCTTATCCGCTGTTTCGTCATGAGGATGAAATCCGCCGCTACACGGAGAAATTGACAGTCACCGCGGCGATGACCGCCGATCCCATGACCATCGCGGCTGACGCGCCGCTGGTTGAGGCGGCAAAGATCCTCGAAACCTATCGAATCAGCTCCTTGCCGGTTGTCGATCATAGCGGAAAACTCGTCGGTATGCTTTCCGTAACCGATTTGTTGAGAGTTTTTGTCGAGCGTACTTAGACGGACTCGCAAAGGTCCCATAACGATTTCAGAAGCGACGAATAGATTGGCGCGTCGCTTTGATCCGTGTCGGTCGCGATCGACCACGCCCAACGATCTCGCTACGCGTACATCGACGGCACAAAGAGTTGGTTTGTGACCGGCAGGAGGTGGGTTATGCGATTCAAAGACCGAGAGCACGCGGCACATTTGCTGGTCGAGCGATTGAGCGCGCACTACAAGGACCTAAATCCTTTGGTGCTGGGCGTTCCCCGCGGCGCCGTGCCGATGGCAAAAATTATCGCTAAAGCCCTGGGCGGCGAACTCGATGTGGTTCTGGTGCACAAGCTTGAACATCCGGATCAACCGGAGCTTGCGATCGGCGCCATCGACGAAAGCGGCAACGCCTTCCTGTCAGACTGGGCCAGCGACGTTGATCCCGAATACATCGAAGCGGAAAAACAACGGCAGCTTTCCGTCCTGCGCGAGCGGCGCGCCCAATATACACC
>VBKX01000440.1 GCA_005879435.1 Deltaproteobacteria bacterium | reverse complement strand
TCGGCGACCTGCTCCGAACCAAAGACCGCGACATGATCGATCTTGCTTATAAGAACCACCCGCAGCATCAGATGGGTCGAAAGCCGTATCCCGACATGGCTGCGGTGAAAGCGACGATCGATGTCATGAGCGTCCGGGAACCCGCAGTGAAGAAACTCAAAACGGAAGAGCTGTTCACGCTTAGCTATCTAAAGCAGCTCGATCAAAGCGGCTACATCGATCAACTTTACCAGTCGAAATAGAAAGGAACGCTCATGAATATGGCGGCGAACTCACGGCATGTGAGAATTGCAATCTTTCATTTGGTCCTTTTCCTTTCTTCCTCTGTTTGGGCGCAGACTCGACCTATCGCCATTGTCGGCGGCACGCTGATCGATGGCACAGGGCGCGCGGCGGTTGAAGATGCCGTAGTTGTTTTTCATAACGGGCGCATCCAGGACGTCGGCAAGCGCGGCGAGATTATGATTGCGCGCGGCGCGGAGGTGATCGACGCCAAGGGCAAGACGATCTTGCCGGGGCTGATCGACGGCCACTGTCATTACTGGGAATGGATGGGCGAGCTTTATCTCGCTTACGGCGTGACCACTTGCCCCGACATCAATAACAGTCCGACCGAATGGATAATCGCGCAGAAGGAAGGCATTCAAAAGGGCAAAATCCGCGGGCCGCGCCTGTGGATTTCCGGCCATGCGCTCGATGGGCCGCGGCCGCAGGGCATGCCGGAACAGCGTTGGCAGCGGGGCAGCATCATCGTCCGCACTGAAGACGAAGCGCGCAAAGCCGTCCAAGACCATGTCAACAAGGGCATGGATGGTTTTAAATTTCTCGAGCGTCTCGCGCCCAACGTCGCCAAAGCTGCTGCCGAAGAAGCGCGGCGGTTGGGCAAGCCGGTGATCGCCCATTCCGTCAACATCTTCGACGCCGTCGATGCGGGCTACACTTCCGTCGAACATTCCTGGGCGGTGATGTTCACGACGATACGCGATGTCGAGCGGCGCGCGGAGGTGGATATGAATCGGATGACCGGCAAGATCGGCACGGTCGAGGCGCACGTCAATATGGCGCCGGAGCATTTCGACGAGATCATCAAGGCGATGGTCGCCAAGGACATTCACTGGAGTCCAGCCTGGGCGACGCAATTTCGCGCGCTCTCGCCGCGAGCGGCGGAGATGAAAAAGCGCGAGCTCGCCATGCTCAAGAATCCGCGCTTGAGTTACCTGCCGCCTTACAATTTGGAAGCCGTTGAAGGATATTTTGCCGGGTTCGAGAAGATGACGCCGGAAAGACGCGAAGCTTTAGACAAAGCGTACAAGATGGTCCAGGACTTTGCCCGCCGCTATGTTGCCGCCGGTGGAAAAATGCACTCCGGCTCCGACCCGGGATCGCTCTTGCCCGCTTATGCTCAACACGCCGAATTGGAGCTCGCGATCGACGCGGGATTGAGCCCGCTCTTGGCAATTCAATCGGCGAGCCTCAACGTCGCCAAGACTTGGGGCAAGGATAAAGACTACGGCAGCGTCGAAAAAGGCAAAGTGGCGGATCTCGTGATCGTCCGCGGCGATGTCCGGTCGACACTTCGTTCAATCCAAATTATCGTAACCCGATCCCGCGCACCATTGCGGATCGCTATGTGACGAACCTGACCCAGCTCTCGCCCGCTTCGCTGGTCGAGGGCAGCGCCGGGCAAGTGAAGCTCGCCGGCGTGAATTTCCGTCCGACGCACCAAGCGCTGATCAATGGCAAGAAGGTGGAGAGCCGGTTCGTCAGCGGCCGGGAGTTGGAGCTGAAAATTCCTTCTTTGAAGGCTGGTACGCATAAGATCACGGTCATCGATCCGGGTATCCCAACGTCGGAGTCCGCACCTGTCTATCTAGTCGTGTCGTTTAAATAGATTGGAGATGGGACGAATATGAAAATTTTTTGGTTGGGCGCTCGAACGATCGTTATCTTTACCGTGGCATTCATCTCGGGGTGCACGCTTGGAGCGCAAAGTCACCCGCTTGTGATCGAAGGCGCAACGCTCATCGACGGCACGGGGCGCGCAGCGGTGACAGATAGCACGGTGATCATTCAAGACGGCCGCTTTCAAGCCGTCGGCAAGCGCGGCGAAGTCTCGATCCCGCAAGGCGCGGAGGTGATCGATGCCAAGGGCAAAAGTATTCTCCCCGGTTTGATCGACGGCCATTGTCACTATCGCGACTGGATGGGCGAAGTTTATCTCGCTTACGGCGTCGTCACTTGTCCGAACATTTCCAACAATCCGGTGGAATGGATCGTCGCGCAGCGCGAGGGCGTGAAAAACGGTAGTGTGCGCGGGCCGCGCGTGTGGGCCTCCGCGAACATCATCGACGGGCCGCCGCCCGAAGGCACCGGCACCTTGCGGCGTCAGCGCACCAGCATCATCGTCGACAGCGAAGACGAGGCGCGCAAAGCGGTCCGTGATCTGGTCGAGAAAGGAGTCGACGGCATCAAATTATTCGAGCGGTTGAAACCGCAAGTCGCTAAAGCCGCAGTGGACGAAGCGCATAAATATGGCCGGCCGGTCTTCGGTCATTCGCTCGATATTTTTACGGCCGCGGCAAACGGCTATCAGTCCGTCGAACATTCCTGGTCGGTGGTCTACACGTCGATCCAAGATCCGAAGAAGAAACACGACCTCGACATCGGGCGGATGCTCAGAAAAGTCGACACCGACGAGGTGCATGCGCAGATGGAACCAGCGATGTTCGACAAGATCATCAAAGTGATGATCGAAAAGAACGTGCACTGGAGCACGACCTGGGCGACCTGGTTTCGCCCGCTTTCGACGTATGCGGACGAGATGAAGCGGCGTGAGCTGGCGCTGCTTAGAAACCCACAGCTCAAATATTTGCCCGCTTATATTCTCAAAGACACCGAAAGCTTTTTTGCCAAGTACGAAAAGATGGCGCCGGAAAAGCGCAATGAAATGATGTCGGGCTACAAGATGCTGCAGGATTTCGTGCGCCGTTTTGTCAAGGCGGGCGGCAAGATTCACTCGGGCTCCGATCCCAACCACGTCGTGCCGGGTTACGCCGTCCACGCGGAATTGCAAATGCTGGTCGAAGCCGGCTTGACGCCGCTGCAGGCGATTTCAACCGCGAGCATCAACGTGGCGCAGGCGTGGGGTAAAGACAAAGAATATGGCAGCGTCGAGAAGGGCAAGGTCGCGGATTTCTTCATCGTGCGCGGCGATCCGTCGAAAAATATTTCGGATACGCAGAACGTCGAGACGGTTTTTATCGAGGGTAAAAAAAGCGATACGTCGTTTCACGCCGATTATAAAAATCCCATGCCACGGCCGATCGAAGACCGGCCGGAGAGTTGAGCGATGAGGGTTTTTGCCCAATCCGGAAAAAGACCTTGCTCTGTTCCACGATTCGCCTCCTTCTTATACCCTCGCCCCTTGTGGGAGAGGGTTAGGGTGAGGGGAATTCAAAATCCTATGGGTGTCATGCTGAGCGACGCGAAGCATCTCGCATTTGCGGCATTGCGAAGACGGGATCCTTCGGCTCTGCCTCAGGATGACATTGTGGGACAGAGCCGATCGTGATTGAGGTAAAAGTGAATATCGTTCAAAAGACCCTCACCCCTGCCCTCTCCCGCTTTGCGGGCGAGAGGGTAACCCGGGCTCGGGGGTTGCGTCTTCTTCGTGTATTTGCGCTCTGCGCCTGTGTGTTTGTTCCGACGAGATTATTTGCGGCTGATCTGTATCCTCTCACCGTTCTTTCTTATCCCGACCGGCCGGCGAAGCTGCCGCTGTGGCTTGCTCGGGACGCGGGGCTGTTCGAGAAATACGGGCTAAAAGTCGACATCAAAGCACCGAAGTCGGGCGAAGATTTGGTTGAAAGAATCAGCCGCGATGAGGCGCAGATTTACGTTGCGACGGCGAACTGGATTGTTTCCGGAATCGGCGACGGCAAGGATTTAGTTTTCTTCGCCAACACCGGTTACAGCGTGCTCAAGCTCGTGGCTCGGCCGGAGATCACTCGATCGCAAGACCTCAGAGGAAAAAAAGTCGGCACGGGAGAGCTCAACAGCAGCCAGGATCGGATTACGCGCCAGGCGCTGCAGCGCCTTGGCTTGAACCCCGACCGTGACGTGACCCTCGTTCCCTTCGGCAGCCGCAGCATCCAGCGTTTAGACGCGCTGCTCCAAGGCGAGATCGACGCAACGACGAGCAACGAGGACAATTTATTCGAACTGGCACGACGCGGCGAGATGAATAAAATTCGTGTCCTAGCCGATAACGAAAGCTTGAAACTATTCATCGGCGCGGGCGTCGATTTTGCCGTGACGCGCAGCCTCCTCGCCAATTCGCGCGACGTCGTCAAGAGATTTGTCCAGGCGCTGAGCGGGGCGATCGGCCTAGCGCGGCGCGAGCGCGCCGAAGCCGATCGCATTTACGCACGTTATCTAAATGTCAAAGATCCCGCGCTGTTGGAATTCATGTACCGGACCTATGTTCAAGGCGCGATTCCAGAGCGTCCCTATCCCAAGTTGGACAACGTTGCTCTTGGCATCGAAGAGTTCGGCACCAAGCCCGGACTCAAGGGGAAACGCGCGGAAGACCTCACGGATCAGAGCCTGGTGCGAGACCTTGAAAAGGAAGGCTTCTTCAATCCGCTATCCCACAAACCCGCCGAGCACGGCACCCGCGCCGAATAAGTTGACACCCGCCAGGCTTTCCTAGTAGCTTCACGGCCATTCTACCCTTGCGGAGGTGGCTATGCGTACAAGGCTGACCTTGATTCTGGCATTGTGCATTGGATTGTTTTTGACCGAACCTCTGGCGGCGCAAGATCTCGGACCGAACATTCGAAAAATCAAAGACGGCATCTACGTCTACGTCGGGACCAATTTCAATTCCAATTGCGGCATTGTTATCACCCAAGAAGGTGTAGTGCTCATCGACAGCGGTCATAATCCGACGGATTCGCGCGCGATTTTCGGCGCGGTTAAAAAACTGAGCCCGCTGCCGATACGCTTCCTGCTCGACACCGAACCCCATCCGGACCACACCACCGGGCATTTCGTCTTTTCGCCTCCCGCCGTCATCATCGCGCACGAAGGGGCGACCGCGTCGATGGTCGGGCGCGAGAAGGAAACTCCCGGACGCATAGAAAAACTCGCGGGTACCTCGCCCGAGATGCGCAAAGCGTTGGACGGTTATCGCTTCGTGCCGCCGCAGGTCGAGTACCGGCAGAAAGCAACTATCAATCTGGGAGAGCGAACCTTCGAGTTGATGTACTTGAAGGGTGTACACAGCGAAGCGGACACGGCGGTGTGGCTGCCCAAGGAGCGCGTGCTTTTCTCGGCATCCGGTATCGTCGTCGACCAGATCAATATTCTTCGTCCGTTCGTGACCATTCCCGATATCTTGGCCGCATCGAAAATGATGAAAGCGTTAAATCCCGAATTTGTTATTCCCGGGCATGGCCAGCCCGGCACCGTGAAAATTTTCGACGACACCGAAAAATATTACGCGTTGCTCTTGGAACGCGTCGGCAAACTCGCCAAAGAAGGCAAGTCGCTGGATGAGATCAAGAAGGAAGTGAAGATGCCGGAGTACGATAGCTGGGCAAGCAAGGAGCGATTTCCGAGCAACGTAGAAGCGGCGTACAAGGCGGTCAAAGGAAGTTGAACAATCCTTGACGTGAGGAGAATCGTATGAAAACAAAGCTTGCTCTCGGCAATCTGGTGGTTGCTTTCTGCTTGTTCCTTGCCACCCAATTAACGGCGCAGGAGCTCGGTCCGCACTTCAAGAAGATCCAAGACGGTATCTTTACTTACGCGGAAAAGGTTAACGATCCCAATTGCACGATCATTCTTACCCAGGACGGCGTGGTGCTGATCGACAGCGGTAATAATCCGCCGGACTCGCTGGCGGTCATGAAAGCGATCAAGCAACTCACGCCGCAACCGGTTCGATACCTGATCAACACCGAACCCCATTCCGATCACACCACCGGCCATTTTGTTTTTTCTCCGCCGGCGTTGATCGTCGCCCACCAAGGCGCGGCGGATTCGATGAAGAAAGCCTTCAACCCGAAACGCAATGAAAAGTTGATGGCCGAATCGCCGGAGATGCGCGAGACGTTCAAA
>VBKX01000062.1:2176-5670 GCA_005879435.1 Deltaproteobacteria bacterium | reverse complement strand
GAAGGAAATACTGCAAGCGCACGCAGAGGAGACTTGCCTTTGAACGGCCCGACGCCACGCACCGCCATCGACGGAATAATCGACGGATTGAGCCAAACCAAATCGAGCTTGCCGTTCGCCACCAGTTTGGCGCCGTTTAAACCGCTGCACCATGCCGGACTGACACCTATAGTGAAGGGATACGGCGGCCCGGCGCGGCCTTTGCCGGGTAATTCGACCATTAGTCGTATGGCGCTGGTCAACAGCGTCGGCACATCTTCGTAAAGGCCTGACAAAATTTTCGTCGCGATGCGCGCGCGCATCAGACTCGCGCTCATCGGTTTCACACTGCTATCGTCGTAAGCCACAAAAGATTTTCTCCTTCAAAATTGATGACAACGAACTATTCTGAATTATGTTCGCTGTCAACCAAAGGCAACGTCCGCCAATTCCTTTCTTCTGTAAGGTGGAAAGGCTATAACCAGAAACTGTTACACCAAGAATAAGCTTGTTCCAGTCGTTCCAATCGTTCAAGCCGTTCAAATCGTTTAGGAAAGAAGATTGGGAATCGGAAACCTAACCGCAATGCATGTCCTGAGTAAGGTCAAAGGGCGCAAAGAATGCAAAGGTTTGGAACTTATGTCTCTTACCTTCGTGATCTTCGTGCCCTTCGTGGTGAAAAACATCGGACCACAAGGAGTTCTACACCATTCGCATTTTTCACTCGCTACGCTACCGTGACTACGCGTTATTCTGGTGCACGGATTTGCTCGGTTCCGTCGGCCACTTCGTCCAGGAAGTGGCGCTGTTCTGGATCACCTATGAAATCACCGACTCCGCGATGGCGTTGGGAATCTTGGGGTTGTGCAGCGCGTTGCCCCGATTGGTTCTTGGCGCCCTCAGCGGCGTATTGGTCGACCGTTATGATCGGAAGCTCTTGCTGATCCTGGTGAANNTCTGGCGATTTACACCTTCGGCACGCTCGCGTTCTGGCACGTGCTCGTGCTCGAAATCCTCTCCGGCTCAATCCGCGCGATCAATCGATCGGCGGCTCAATCGATCCTTGGGGAATTAGTGCCGCGGGAGGATATCCTGAACGCCGTCTCGCTCTACACTGTCGGCTTCAACATCGCTCGCATAGCGGGACCGTCCCTCGGCGGCGTATTGCTTGTTTTGATCGGTACTGGCGGCTGCTATGCGACATTCGCTGTAACCCTATTAATCGCCGGCGTAGGCATGCTGTTCCTGCACCCGAAAAAGGAACCACCGATAAAGCGAGAAGAAAACTTCTTGCGCGAGTTCAAGGAAGGCTTTCACTACGTTTGGCACGAGCCGGTGATCTTGAGCAGCATCGTCGCCGCCTACACCTTTGCCGTGTTCATCGTCACCTACCAGAGTTTTCTCCCGGTGTTTGCCAAGGAAGTGCTGGAGGTCGGTCCCGAGGGGTTGGGTCTGTTGATGGCAGCGCCGGGATTGGGCGGCATCGCCTCGCTGAGCTTTCTCGCCTCGGTAGGCGAACGGTGGAACCGCGCCATGTTGCTGTGGGTTACGACCACGACGACGCCGATTTTTCTCATGCTCTTTTGCGTATCGCCAATCTTTTGGCTGTCCGTTTCCCTCCTCGCTCTCGTCGGCGCGGGTCAGGTAAGTTTCCGCACGATCAGCCGGGTGATCATTCAGATCGAAGCACCGCGCAATCTCATGGGCCGGGTGATGAGTGTGTTCAATCTCGATCAAGGCATGCGCTCCATCGGTTCCATCGTCCTGGGCACTTCTGCAACCCTTTTCAGCGCTTCGCTCGGCCTCGCGCTTACCGCTGCTGTTTCATTAATAGTGACTACCGCGCTTTTTTATCACCTGCTGGGGAAAAGAGAATGATAAATGAAAGTTGCGGATGATCTGAATCAGATTCGCGTACATCTCGCCGCCATCGGACACCCGGTGGTCGGCGATCGAAGGTACGGACAAGAGCGAAAAGTCCGCATGCGCCCAGCACTTCATACCAAATCGACTTCCTTCGCGCATCCCTTCAGCGGAGAGCCGCTACGTTTTGACACGAAAGTACCGGGCTACTTCATCGCGCTAATCGGTTTCCCACTGCAATCATCGTAGCTCACGAATTTTGTCGTTTCTCAAAATTGTCTTTGCGCCCGACGCAAAACTAAACGGCGCCGCGCTCTTTAACGCCTGGTTGCTTATCGTCTTTGTTACCCATGGCCCACATTGAGGCCCGGCAGCGACCATTGTTTCACCGCCATCGGCTCAAGAACGGGTTTGCCTAGAAACGGCGAGACGACGAGATAGAGCCCGGTACCGGTGCCGACCCACATGAGCTTGCGGTCCCATTCGACAAACACGTTGTCGGTATCGCGCGGGTAGCTCAAATAATCGTCTAGGCTGCCCGGCTGCGGCGGAATAAAATAGCCGACGTTGCGCGGCCTGCGAGGATCTTTGATATCGAACATCTGCATGCCGGCGCTGAAAAACGAATAGACCGTGAAGTTGGCATGGGCAACGCCCGGCGCTTTCGCATGAGGCGGATTGTGCGAGCCGAACCGCCCGCGCTTATCGCAAAAAGTCTGGTACGGCGCGTCCGGCGGCGGCACTGGCACGGGAAGCTGCGAGATCGCCGTCGGCTGTGCCGGATTCTTGACGTCGACGATCCACAGCGGCTGGTAGGGTTCGTTGCAGTCGGGGTTGAGCGCCTCCGGATTCGTGATCACAAAGCCGCGGTCGAGCCGCACGATGTCGATGGTGTGAAACGGAATCGCGCCCGGCTGCATCTTCGGATAGAAGCGGCCGATCAGTTTGGGATTTTTAACGTCCGAGAGATCGTGGATCATCATGCCCAACGCGCTGAAGGCGCTGTAGCCGTATTTACCGCCGTCTTCGACTTTGCGCGGCACGTACATCGGGCCGTGCAAAGTCGTGAACGATTTCTTGTCGCCATACTCGCGCCATTTCTTGTACGCCTCATCTTCTCCCTCGCGCTGGCCGGGCAGCCACCAGTTGGCGACGAACTTGGGCTGCGCCGGTTCCGATACATCGACGATCTGAATACCGTTGCTGTAATAGCGCACCGAACTTTCCATATGCGTGAAACTATTGTCGGGCGCGGTGTCGAGATAAGCGTGGCGTCCGCCGTCGTAAAAATTGCGGTGCGTGCCCGAACCAGTTTGAATCTCGCGCTTGGGATCTCCTTGGTCGCAGCTCCACTCCGAGAGCGGCGCGATTTTCGCCGGATCGGTGGCGTCATAGAAGCGCACGCCGCGCAGGCCTTTTTGATTGATGTTCTGCTTGATGAGATCAGGATTGTCGTACTTGCCCAGCGGCCACTGCGGCGTCGAGAACGTACCCGCGACACCCGCGCCGGTCATCAAGATCCACTTGCCGAGCTTGTTGTTGTACGCGAGTTGCAGCTGGCTTCCGACGAACCCTTTTTTGTTGATTGCCTTTGGCTTGAGCGGGTCCGACACTTCTATCACGTCGCCGCGCTGAAACAAAAACCGCCGCTC
>VBKX01000062.1:0-2092 GCA_005879435.1 Deltaproteobacteria bacterium | reverse complement strand
CGGTACATGTTGCGGTCGAGATATTTGAGACTGGTTGGGCGCGGATGGGGATGGCGGTTCGCCAGCGCCGTGCCGATCCAATTCGGCGCAGCCGCGACCAATCCGGTGGCTGCCGCCCCTAATTTGATAAAATTACGCCGGGATATGGTTTTGCTTTTCATCTCGTCAGCTCCATCTCTCGCCGCCGGAATTTGACATACGGCTTGCCCTCGTTGAAATGATTAGACGCAGAGATTAGCCGACCGATTCATTTCAAGTCAAATCGAGTTTCTTCGCGGCGGCGATCGTCGAAGTACGACCGCGACTTCCGCCCTTCATCTTGTCTTTCCGCCAGCGCCCGTATATAGCGAAAGGCAACTCTCGAACCGAGGTGAATGCATGCAGTTACCGCCCGTCGCCGCCACTACCATCGGCAGTTTTCCGCGTCCCAGTTGGCTCGCGCAGAATGAACGCAGCCGCGCGGTATTCCGTCTGGAGGGCGCGGCGCTCCAAGAAGCGCAAGATGATGCGACGGCGCTGAGCATACACACGCAAGATCGGATCGGCCTCGATCTTCTTTCCGACGGCGAGCAGCGGCGCACAGGTTTTATCAATCATATTCTCGCCGCCTTCGAGGGCATCGACCTCGAACATGAAGTGGTGAAAACGATCTATCGCCGGCGTGAGCAGCCTCGCCCGGTGCCGCGCGTCGTCGGCGAGATAAAAAGACGCGCGCCCGCGATTGTCGAAGATCTCCGGTTCGCCAAAGCGCAAACGAACAAGCCGATCAAAATGGATGTGCCGGGTCCGATGACGGTAATCGACAGCACGCTCGATGAATTCTACAAAGACGAAGTCGCTATGGCGATGGACGTAGCCGCAGCGCTCAACGAGGAGCTTCGCGACTTACAAGCGGCTGGGTGCGACGTGCTGGAGATCGACGAACCGGCCATGACCCGTTACCACGAAAAAGTTTTCGCCTACGGTGCGAAAGCCCTCGACCGCTGCCTCGAAGGCATCCATGTCCCCACGGTGGTTCATCTTTGCTACGGCTATCCCGGCGGCGCCGGGCAGCAGCACGAATACGAATATCCGGAACTGCTCGAAGAGTTGATGAAAACAAGAATCGGCGGCTTCGGTGTCGAGTTCGCGCGCAGCAATTACGACCCCGCTGTGCTGGCGATCGCCAAAGGCAGAATTGTCATGTTCGGTTGCGTCGATCCTAGCGACACGCCCGTGCCGACGGTGGCAACTGTGGTCGAGCGCGTGCGCACTGCGCTCAAGTACATCGAACCAAATAAACTCTGGCTAGCGCCTGACTGTGGCTTGATGACGATCGGTCGCGATTTGGCAAATGCAAAAGCCAAATTGCTTGTCGATGTGGCGGCAGAAGTTCGGCGCACGATCTAGCGATTGCGCGGGCAGCCTGCCATCACTCTTGCCCTCTCTCCCGGGGGCGAGGGTAAATCCTAAAACTTTCTTCGCTGCGATTTCGATGCTGCACAATGGATTGCCGTCGTGGCGGCAAATTTCTCTTGCAACTGAAAAGTCGAAAGTACTAAAACACTCGTAGAAGCGGAGTCGCCTTGCAACCGAAAAGCCGAAAGTAATAGAAGAAATACATGGCCGACGAAAAGTTTCCCCATCTCACTGCGCTGCATGAAAAATACGAGCGCCTAGACTTGCGCGGATTGTGGCAGCGCGCCAGTAGAAATGCCCCTGAGCTCAAACCGCGCATTTGGCACTGGTCGGAGATGCAACCGATACTCGAAGAAACTCTGCGCACCGTTCGATTACCCGAGGACACCGACCAGCGCGTCATCGGCCTCGACGTGCCGGGACTATCCACGGGCGCGGTGTTCATCTCCTACCAAATGATCAATCCTGGCGAAAAGATTCCCTCCCATCGCCATACACCGGCACAGATGCGCTTCATTGTGAAAGGCACCGGTGCCTACACGACATCTGAAGGCGAGCCGATGTTCATGGAACCGGGCGATCTATTGGTGCAGCCCAATTGGACCTGGCATGGCACGACCAATCCCGGCAAAGAGCCGGTCTTCTGGGTCGACATTCAAGACCGCAATCTGGTGAATTATCTCGGCGCATTTCG
>VBKX01000439.1 GCA_005879435.1 Deltaproteobacteria bacterium | reverse complement strand
AAATATTAGGGCTCAGCATCGACGCCCCTAAAGGCTGGCCGGCGGCGCGCACTTTAGAAGCGGAGCGCATAACGATCGTTCCCGATCTGCGCACCCTTTTCTCCGATCAAGTTCGCATCTCTTCCATCGTCGTTGACAAGCCTTATTTGTCCATGCTACGCAATCCGGGAAAATTGATCATGGTTCCCAGCCTGACGGAAAAAGAAAAACAAGCTAAGGCCGCCGATTCAGAATCAGGCGCCGCCCGCGCGCTGACGATCTCCACCATCGAGCTCAAAGGCGGGAGCTTGGATCTCTATGACGCAACCGTAAGTCGGCCACCGCTCAAAGTCAGGATGGAAGAGATCGAGGCGTTGATTCGCGATGTAGCAGTGCCGGCCGCCGAGAAAACTCGTTTCGAGATTGGAGGTATTGTAAAAGGAGTGAAGCGCGACGGCCGCGCCAAGCTGAGCGGTTGGGTCGGTCCCGGCGCCACGGACTCATCCTCACGCGTTGTACTGGAAGCAGTTGATCTCGTCCCGCTCCAGCCTTATCTCATCAAGAAGAATGAAGCTCGGGTAGCCAGAGGAACTCTCGATCTGAACCTCGCCTCCGAGGTCCGCAACAACAATTTGGACGGCAATGGCAAAGTCGTTCTGCGGGACCTAGAGCTGGCGCGATCCGGCGGCTACTTCGATACCTTTATGGGGCTGCCGCGCAATGCGGTGATCAATTTTCTCAAGGATAATGACAACGCCATCGACGTCGACTTCACTTTGAAAGGCAATACGAATAATCCGAGCTTCTCGTTGAACGAGAATCTATCCACTCGCATCGCCATGTCCATGGCCAACCAACTCGGTGTAAGCATCAGGGGCGTCGCCGAAGGACTGAGCACGCTCGGCCGCAAGGGCGCGGAGGGCGCCAGCGGCGTGGTCGAAGGCGTCGGCTCGGCGGTCAAGCGGCTGTTCGGCGGACGATGAATCCTCTACAGTAAGATTTGATTCGCGTGCCGCGCCACAGCGCGACGTTGACGCCAGTTAGCGCAACATCGGAAGAATTTCTTCGCCCCAGAGCCTGATGACTTCGGGGATTTTAGGGCCCAGCGGCACGCCGAGAGTAATCTGCGTAAAACCATCGCGCGCCGCCAGTGAAAATAGCTCGGCGATTCGTTCCTTGCACTGGGCCGGCGTGCCGGCGATGATCAGACGATCCACCGCTTCGGCGTCAGCGACGCAGCGTAATCGACGCCGCGATTTTCGCTGTAAGTTTTTCGCACTGCTTGAATCGCCTGCGACTCGATGCCTGGTCCAAACTTGGCTGAATCCGAATTGTCCCATCGTCCCCCAAGTGGTCTCGGCGAGCCCGATCAACTCCGGCAGCAAGTAACGATTGAGCACATGGAGCGGATAGTGGATGCCGATTTCGCCGCTAAATCCGTTTTCAGTTTTTGCCATGGCGCTCTCCTCCGACCGAAGAAAGATTCTAAAAGCGACAACAGGCCGTTGATTTTACTTGTGGCGGCGCGACTCGGCGAGCCAAATGAAGACCACCGAGACGAATGTCAACGCCTGCGCGATCCAGAATGCCTCGCGGTAACTGCCGGTCCAATCATGAATGACGCCGCCCAGCCAAGGACCGATACCGGCCCCTGCGCCGATAAACAGCGAAATTGCGCCGATGATCGCGCCGAAAGATTTGCCGTGAAATAAATCGGCGGCGATGGTCGGGTACAGCGATTGGCGCGACGAGAAGCCAACCGCGATAAATGGCGGAAACGCGTAGAACAACCAGCTGCGGCTGACGTCTGTGATCATCATCAAGAGGAAAATGCCCGCCATCAACGACACTGAGCCGAGCAAATAGGACCATTGGCGGCCGATCCGATCGGCCAACAGCCCCATAAAAATCATTGCCGGCGCGGTAAAAAGCCCGATCAGTCCGAGCCCAAACGCCGCCAGTTCTTTTGAGAATCCCGCGTCACTCACCGCGGCCACTTGATGAATCAGCACCATGTGCAGCGGAATCGCGCCGGCGAGCACGCCGACGGCAAAAGCCCAAAAACGCCAGGTGCGCAGCGTCTCCCTCAAGCTCGGACCGCCGACGCCCGCGGCTTTCGCGTGGGCCGCGGCATCGCGAGTCGCCGGATCGCCAAAGTCGGGTTTGAGATTCATTTCGTCCGGCCTTTTGCGTTGAAAGAAATAGTTGAGCGGCGCGACCACCATCGCCAATATGCCGGCGAGAATAAAAAACGCCGCGCGCCAGCCGTAGGCGGCGATCAACCACTGGGTCCACGGCACGACGAGAAGAATTCCCAAACCAATGCCGGACGCCGCCGTGCCGATCGCCATGCCGCGTTTACGGATGAACCAGTTGGATAAGAAAGTCGCTTGCGAGGTCATCGGCAGGGCCGCGAAGCCGACGCCCATGAAAACTCCCATGCCGATATAAAACGCTACAACGGAGTGGGCAAAACCGCTGATCACGAAGCCGGTTGCCATGATCAGCGCGCCGCCCGGCAGCACGATGCGCGGACCGAGCCGGTCGAGTAGAATGCCGATCACCGGCGCCGACAGCGTCCACATGACGGATCCGAGCATGAGCGCGCCGGATGCCAGCCCGCGGCTCCAGCGAAACTCTTCGATAACCGCGACTAAAAATACCGCGAAGGCGTTGCGCGTGCCGAACGCCACCGCGACGGTCAAAAACGCGATGCCGATGACGACCCACGGATAGTAGCGCTGCAGCGCTCGACTTGCGGCAATCTCAGTTTTCACTGCATACAAGGTGTTCTCCTCAAATATCGTCAGACGAAATGCGCATGTGTCGGTCAGTCGATGAGTGGCTCTTACAGATAGCCCTTCTCTTCATAGTATTTCTTTGCCCCTGGATGCAGGGGAATATCCAGCGGCGCGGCTTCCGTCCCGCGGCAAAGCTTTTTCATATCGAGTGGACCCTCGTCATCGACGGGAATAACGTTCTGCCGCAAGTCGATCGCCTGGCAAATTGCGTAAGCGAGGTCACTGCTGAGCCCGCGATGCGTGATGAGCGGCCAGCCGCTGAAATCGATTGTGTTGACGTCCGCTTTGAGCTGTCGGAACTTTGCAGGTGGAATGACCGAGGCTTGATAACCGAGGGCCGACAATTGTTTTACAATTCTAGGCTCGATCGGCAAAATCTCGAATCCGTGGTCGAGCGCGTCGTCGAGCCAATTATGCAGCCCTTCGTCGAAGACCGCATTGATCTTGCCCGTTTTTATTCCTGCCAACCGCTCCGGAGAGGTGGGCCTGGGAGTCTCCTGTACACTGCCGCCCCAGCTCTTGATCTTGGCAAAGGACAGCCCGTAAAAAGAAAGAATCTCCGCCACGGTGTAATAAGTCGTATTGTAGATACCGGAAGGACGGGTCGAAATTCTCAACGGTATCTTGCGCTCGCCGATTTCGAATAGAGATTTGAGCTTCAACTCTTTGGCAACCGCAAAAGCCATTTTGTCCCAGGATGGAAAAGAAGCCAGCGCCCGGAGCGGCAGCTTCTCCTTGTAGAATCCTTTTCCTCGATAGGCCATGGTCACGATCGCGGATGGATTGATAAAGGCGACGTCGACCCGCCCTTCTCCGACCTCGATGGGGGCTTTCATGCCGCCCATAAGATCGCCGTTGATGCCCATCAACATTCCGGGAAACTGCTCTTCCCGCGAGCTGGGTTGTATCGAAATCGTTGCGACGTTGCCCATCGCAGACATCCGTTGAGTATATAACTCCGCTGCGACCTCGAGCGCCATTTTCGTCCGCATCATCCGCGCATTCATTTTGGTCATGTAGATTTCCTTTTCTTACTGAGACTGGATCAGCATCGCTGGCAACGAATCCCTTTACTGCACGATGGACGGCAATAAATCGCGCGCCAGAACCGTGATCGCTTCCTCATAGTCGGGACCGAGCTTAGCCAAGCAAATTTGATCAAATCCGTACTCTTGCGCGTAAGCACACATTTCTTCGAGCGGTTTGACGCAGTCGCGCGGCGTGCCGGCAATGAAGCCGATGTCGACCATCGCATCGGAGATCAGCGCCGAGACCTGCTCGATCGTGCCGCCCGCCTCGAAGGCCTGCTTAATTTGAATTACGGTCTGGCGGTCAACCCCTAAAGCCTGAAACTCCTCGTTCGAGAATCCCATCGCTTCGAGCACGACGAGCATGTGGGCGATGTATCGTTTGGGAAAACTTCTCGCCTTTTCGTAATCGTTGGATATAGAAATATTGATTTCGCAA
>VBKX01000064.1:10515-19329 GCA_005879435.1 Deltaproteobacteria bacterium | reverse complement strand
AAGTAGAATTCCAGATACGATCGCGAAGAACGTGTGATCGCCGATCGAATGCTGCCATCCCTCTGGCAGTAAGTTATACCAGTTAAACGGATGTTCCATTGCTTGATGTCCCTACCTTTACGGCCGCTCGAATCGTTTCTAAAACGATTGCGATGATCAAGGTCGAAAAGCCTGCGGCAAACGACACCGCGTCCAGATTAAAACGAAAAAACAGCGTCGATAACAGGCCCAAAAAAATAGCAAACTTCAAAATCAGCAGACCGACACCTGTTTTTACTCTTCCTTTTCCAGCCAGCGGCGTCAATATCCAGGCGATCCCATACGCCAACAGGAGAAAGTTGACGCCCATGAAGATGCCGCCAGCGATTAGCGCCGTCGGCTCCAAAAATCTGCTTTGGCCGAGCGTCGCCAACAGCGCCGCAAGCAAGATCACGTGCCACAGCTCAATTCTCAGGATCATTTTTCTCGCCGCGGCTTCCATTACGCTCTTTGGCAAAAAACCTTACCCATTTCATCAGTCTCACGAAGGCGCCGACGAAAGCGAGCGCAGTCAGCGCGATCAGCAACCATGGAGACGTGCCGAAGTAAGCGTCAAGAAAATATCCCAATACCAGCCCACCCAGGATGGTGCCTGGCAGCTCAAACGCGACTCCTAAATATAAGCCTGCCCGTCGCAGGAAGGGAGGTTGATGATCGAGCCGGCCATTGGGGCGGCCGCCAATTTTTCCCACTGGGCAAATTTTCTAGCATGACTATCCCAAGGGGTCAACCACGCGCAGCGGCTTGGGCCCAGTGAGAAAAAGCTGAAATTGTCTTTTTTAAATCAGCGGTTGAATGGGCAAGGGAAACGAACATTGCCTCAAATGGTGACGGCGGTAAATAGACGCCGCGCTCGAGCATGGCGTGGAAAAAGCTGCTGAATTGTTTTTGATCACATTTTCGCGCGTGATCCGGACTGGTCACCCGATCGACGCCAAAAAATAGCGTCATCATCGAGCCGACTCGGTTGATAACTGCGCACAGGCGGCATTGATCGAGCACAGCTGAAATACCATCCTCGAAATATTTGCTCTTTGCCTCCAACTGATCGTAAACACCTTGACGACTCAACAGTTTCAGCGTTGCGATGCCGGCCGAAACCGCGAGCGGGTTACCGGAAAGCGTGCCGGCCTGATAGACCGGCCCAACCGGCGCAAGCAAATTCATAATTTCACTACGCCCGCCAAATGCTGCCAGCGGGAGCCCACCACCTAAAATTTTGCCGAGACAAGTAAGGTCGGGTTTAACTCGAAAGAGTTCCTGGGCACCGCCGAGAGCAACGCGAAATCCGGTAATCACTTCATCAAAGATTAGCAGGGAATTGCTCTTCTGCGTGATTTCTCTTATGGCTGACAGAAAACCTAGCTCCGGCTGGATGACACCCATATTTCCGCAGATCGGTTCGATGATCACGGCCGCAATGTCTTTTCCATGCCGGTCAAAGATCTTTTGCAAAAGCTTCAAATCATTATATTTGCTCGTCAATGTTTCCCGAGCAAAGCCCGCTGGAACGCCTGGACTGTCCGGCAGGCCCAAGGTTGCGACGCCGGAGCCCGCTTTGACAAGTAAACCGTCGGAATGACCGTGGTAGCAGCCGTCGAATTTGACTATTTTTGTTCGACCGGTGTACGCGCGCGCCAATCGAATGGCGCTCATCGTCGCTTCGGTGCCAGAACTGACGAGACGCAGCTTTTCGATCGATGGAACCAGCCTTTCGACTGTTTCAGCGAGCTCGATCTCGAACATCGTGGGCGCTCCAAAGGTAACGCCGCTGGCCGCTCGTTGTCGCACCACTTGCACAATCTTTGGGTGAGCGTGACCCAGAATCAGTGGTCCCCAGGATCCGACAAAGTCAATATATCGTCTACCTTCGGCGTCGAAGATATAGCTTCCCTGTCCACGGGAGATGAAAAGCGGCGTGCCGCCAACCGCTTTCCAAGCTCGCACCGGGCTATTAACGCCGCCGGGAATTTTGCTCGCGGCGCGCTGAAAAAGTTTTCTTGATTGCGTCATGGAAATGGGTGAGTGTTGCTAACACCAGAGCGTTAGGCTGTCAAGGTGAATCTGTGCGCAAAAAAAAACTTTTTATCTTTCTTTTTTCTTGCAAAGAAATTTGAAAAGGACTATTAAAATTTTTCCTGAATAATCCGACGAATTTTTTTCAACTTAGATTCTTTCTAACAGGGCGAAAAGAAAATGTTGCTCACCAACGATTCTTTTTGGATCGGATCGCAAGATAACTGGATGTTTTGTTCGTTAAGTGTTCATTGTGAACGACTGTTCCTCAAACTTGGAAAATCGCCGCCCATTCAGTTATCCACAGCTGTGGATAACTTTGTGTGTAACTATTTTTCATGTTTGTCTCAACCTTTCAATTAGATAGCGGTGTTATTATGCCCGAGTTATGGACTGCGGCGGCGACAGAAATAAAAGAGCGGATTGGCAAACAGAACTACGAAACTTGGATAAAGCCAATCTCCTTTGTCTCAAGAAACAAAAACGAGATCCTTCTCGAGGTGCCCAATAAGTTTTTTCGTGAATGGTTGACCGAGCATTACCTCGTGCAAATGGAAACGATCCTGAGTTCCCTAGCCAAGCAAAATGTGAAAGTCGTTTTCGAGGTCAATGAGAAATCAGACGGTCAACTAAACCGCGAGAAAACGGTAAAAAAAGATGACAAGGAGCGTGAAAGGCCCCAACGAAATAACAATCTCGTTCCCAAATACACGTTTCAAAACTTTGTTGTCGGTGCAAGTAACCAATTTGCTCATGCGGCCTGCGTCGCGGTCGCCAACCAGCCCGGCGATCACTATAATCCGCTATTCATCTACGGCGGCGTTGGTCTAGGCAAGACTCATCTCGTTAACGCGATCGGGCACCAGGCCGCAACCCAACGGCCAGCGGCAAAAATCGCCTACCTGAGCTCGGAGTCCTTCATGAATGAACTCATCGGTTCACTCAGAAGGGACAAGATGGATGAATTCAAAAGGAAATTCAGAAATGTGGACATTCTCATACTCGACGACGTCCAGTTCATCGCGGGCAAGGAACGAACCCAAGAAGAATTCTTTCACACTTTCAACTCGCTCTATGAATCGCATAAGCAGATCGTCATCACCTCGGACAAGTTTCCTAAAGAGATTCCTGGAATCGAAGATCGTTTGAGAAATAGATTTGAGTGGGGATTAATCGCCGACATTCAACCCCCCGACATGGAGACCCGGGTCGCCATCTTGCAAAAGAAAGCTGAAGACGAAGGCGTTAAGTTACCTCATGATGTGGGAATTTATCTCGCGTCCAATATCGACTCGAATGTGCGTGAATTGGAAGGGTCTCTCACTCGCCTCGGCGCTTTTGCTTCGTTGACCAAGGCTACGATAACCGTCGATCTCGCTAAGGACGTGCTTCGAAACACATTGAAGAGTGCTCAGCGAGAGGTTACCGTGGAAAATATTCAAAAGACTATCTGTGATTATTTTAATATTAGAATCGGTGACTTAAAGGCAAAACGGCGCACTCAGAACATCGCCTTGCCGCGCCAAGTGGCGATGTATCTGTGCCGCAAATATACTGAGACATCTTTTCCGGCGATCGGCGACAAATTCGGCGGCCGTGACCACTCCACTGTAATTCACGCATCAAAAACCATCGAACGCAAGATCAAAGAAGATCCCCACATGCAAACAACGATCGAAAAGCTCGAACGAAATCTAAACATTCGGAAGAAGCTGTGAATAACCTGTGATCAACATGCCTTGGCCGTTGTGGATGAATGTGAAGCGGTGTCACTCTTGGCCTAAATGAGTTGAAACGACTAACAACTGCAGCGAATAAATCACAACCCACATCCCCAATTTCTCTCATCAAATTAGCCTTTTCCACTTTACTCACAGCCACTACTATTACTACTGAAATTTATATATATAGAAATATACAGTAAATGAGTGGGAGGGTGTATGGAAATTAAAGCTAAGCGGGACGACCTTCTCGCAACGCTTTATTGGACTCAAAGTATCGTCGAACGACGCAATACCATGCCCATCCTCGCCAATGTCCTATTTGAAGCGAGTAAAGGCTCGATTCGCGTCACCGCGAAATCATAAGGGAAGTACCGAACGAGCAGGTTCACTTAAAGCGCTTAGAGAACGATTGGGTAGAAATCCGCAGCGGCAAGTCGGTGTTTAAGATCGTCGGCATGGACGCGAAGGAATTTCCGCAGTTTCCGAAATTCGACGGCAAGTCTCTGTCGTCGACGCCGGCATCGACGATTCATGAAATGATCGAACGGACTATTTTCTCGGTTTCGACGGATGAAACGCGTTATAGCTTGAACGGAGTTTTTGTCGAGGAGGCGGAAGGGGGCAAGGTTAGAATGGTGGCCACCGACGGTCATCGTTTGGCTTTTGAAGAAAAGCCAGTCGGATCAATCGGCCTGTCCAAAGGCGTTATCTTGCCGAGAAAAGGATTAGCTGAACTCAAGAAGTTGCTGGAGTCTGGCACGGATGGCGTGGTCTCATTGGGATTCAAAGAGAATATGGGGCTGGTTATCAAAGACAAAATCGAGCTTTTCATGAGGTTAATCGACGGTGACTTCCCGGACTATACTAAGGTTATTCCGAAGGGGAATCCGAATATCGCCAAGCTGGAGCATGACGAGCTTCTCCAAGCATTACGGCGCGTATCGATTTTGTCGAGTGAGCGCTACAAGGGGATTCGCATGGAATTCTCGGATGGCAAAGTTTCGATTTCGGCAAACAACCCTGACTTGGGCGAAGCCGTAGAGGAAATCGAGGCAGAATACAATGGCAAAGCTATCTCCATAGGCTTCAACGCGCGTTATCTACTGGATGTCTTGGGGATTCTCGGCGGCGATGGTGAAATAAATATTGAACTCAAGGACGAATTGAGCCCGAGCATCATTCGTAAAGGTGGTGTCGATAGCTATCTCTACGTACTAATGCCGATGAGATTGTAGGGCACGGTCGGAAGGCAAGGGACGGACTGATCGATTTAAAATGTCTAACTTCGGTATTTGGCATCGAGCGCGTACTTTTCATCCAACCCGACGATACCGTTGAATTCATCGAATGGCATCAAGCGATCCAAGATCGCCAACGTCGAACCGTCACGCCGTAGAGTGGTGTAAACTTCAGTCAGCGATTTCGCCACTGAGTAGAGCGGCGCCAACGGCCAAACAACTAAGTCAAAACCAAGCTCCTTTAATTCTTTTGGCCCCATCAATGGCGTGACACCGCGTTCCAGCATGTTCGCTACCAATGGTGCTGGCACGCGCTTAGCGATCTCTTTCATCTCCTCTTTAGATTCCGGCGCCTCAATAAAGACTGCGTCGGCGCCGGCTTCTTTAAAAGCAAGTCCGCGCGTAATTGCTTCACTGAGACCTAAGGCTTGGCGCGAGTCAGTACGCGCGACGATGAAGAAGTCGCTACCCCGTTTTGCCTCTATAGCGGCGCGCAGCTTCTTTAGCTGTTCATCGAGCGGAATTACCTGTTTTCCCTTCATATGACCGCAGCGCTTGGGCCAGACCTGGTCCTCAAGAAACATTCCGCCGGCGCCGGCCCGGATCAAATCCTGAACTGTTCTAACGACGTTGATCGCGTTGCCATAACCGGTATCGGCATCGACAATGACCGGCGTGTCGACGACGGAGCAGATCCTCTGTGCTGCGCTTACCACTTCGGTCTGGGTCAACAAACCGAAGTCCGGCTCGCCCAACAAAGTCGCCGATAGGCTATAGCCGGTGATAAAAATGACTTCGAATCCAGCTCTCGCGGCGACTTTTGCGCTCAAAGCGTCGTAAACACCAGGCATGATCAGCTGGCCATGATCGGCGAGGGCACGACGTATTAATTGCACTTTACTCATTTTTCATCTCATCTCAAACAAGCCTGTTCGATGTCTGCCGATGGCACGGCTGCGATCTTAAATTGGTTAGCGCCTGGGACCTCGGCTAAAACCACCACGATGGGCCATGGGCTCCAGCTTCGGTGCCGCCCTCAACAATCGTGCCGGCTTGAGCCCGAGAATATCAGCACCATACCGAGCCTTATCGAGGTGGTCGCAGCGCGCTTTAATCTTTTGGCGAATCTGATGACGCGTAACCATGTCTAGCTTGGCGGTTCTCAAGTCCTCCAGATCAAGCACAACATCGGCCTCGTGGCCGCGGAGCTTTACATGAACCGTAAAGCGCGAGCCCTGGCCCTCTTTTGCGCTGTAATCGACTCGTTTATCGATGCTTCGAATAATGCTGCGGAGCACGTTTTCTTCTTCTTGAAACACTCCCTTGCCGAACATGAAACCTCCTTTTTGAAGACGCGCATAGATTATGCTCTAATCCAACCTATCAGGTCTCAAAAATCTACGTCAACAGAAGCGGAAGATCAACATTACCAGGTCCGCGTTAGCGCTATCGTTCGACAGCAAAGCAATTCTGGAGAGGTATCCAGACCGCCCGATCAGGCGGCAATTGAGGTTGTGCGTAGCTAGCGTCAACTTTGGCAGCAACGGCCATGCCAGCAATGGTAGCATCATGCTCGCTTATGAATGCGCGGCGGTGTTAATAAACAATTCCTCAAGCGACATTTTGCGGCCCAACAGACCCTGTTCTTGGGAATATTGCATAAGAGTTTCCAACGCTTTTTTGTTGATTGCGCCAAGGCCGTAGATCCAGGGATCCGGACCGAGGATCTCCTCTTGCTCTTCGAGAAAGTGGCGGAACCAAGCCAGCGGCACGATGCGGGGGTTCTCCATGCGTTTGTAGGCGGCCTTCTTCGACTCTTCAAAGGCCTTCATCAGGTTGATCGGGACCCACGGATGCTTATCAACAATCTCTTGCTTTATCGCAGTGGTATGCATGATCGGGAAGATGCCGGTGCGTTTGTAATAACTCATTTCCAAATCGTGATAGTTTGCAAACAGACGAGTCACCCGTTCATCTCTATCGAGGATCGCCTGAATTACCTCCGGATGAATCAGAGCATCGAGCTCGCCCTCCACGAGCATCTTTTCGACACTCTTTCCTGGCGCAACCCGTTGAATTCTCAAATTCGCTGGAGGCGTCCATTCGACTTCTTCCTCATCCTGCTTGAACCAATCGACGCTCCGGTGTGGCACGCCGTATTCATGTTCCAGAATACCACGTATCCACAAATTTGCAGTTGCTTGAAAATTGCGCAGGCCAACCTTTTTGCCGATTAAATCCGCCGGTTTAGTGATGCCCTTGCCGGTATTGACGTAAACGAATCCGTGGCGAAAGCGACGATGCAGGAAAACCGGTATTGCGACAAAGGGTAATCCGGTGTACTTCGCCATCAAGTAATTCGACATGGACAGCTCGGCGACGTCAAATTCACGGCTGCGAAGCATGCGCCAGTGACGGATATCGGAAGTCATGTCCGTCAGGACCGTGAGTTCGATCCCGTCGGCCTTCACCGTGCCTTCTTTTAAAGCCCGGATGCTCTCGTAGTCCCCGGTTGCCAATGTCAGATGCAATTTTGAACTCGTCGGCGCTAATTACCACGCTTCCAACGTCAAACCAATTGGTTGCATTAGCATAATGGATTGGTACCCTTGTCGAGGCCTTAGTCGGCAGTGACCAAGTTCACCTAAGTATAAGGAGAAGTAATGAAACATCGATTTTGGCAGATCGGAGCAGCGGTATTGTCGGTTTTTTTGTCGTCGAGCATTGCATTGGCGCAAAACCCCGTACGGATCAATTGGACTGCGGTTACCGGCGCGCAGAGTGGCATGTTCATGGCGCAGCAGGAGAAGCTCTTTAAGAAATACGGTTTAGACGTTGAGCTGCTGCACATACCGTCGAGCTCGCGCGGTATCCAGGCTATCCTCGCCGGTGAAATCGCTTTTTCATTCATGGACGGCTCGAACGCGGCCCAGGCAAATCTCAAGGGAGCAAATCTAGCCCTCGTCGCTGGTGCGACCAATCGGCAGGTCTTTTCGCTCATGGCAAAGCCGGAAATCAAAAGGATCGCTGATCTGAAAGGCAAAAAAATCGGCATTACCCGAATCGGCTCGTCGACCCACACTTCGGCGTTCTACGCGCTCGGTTCGGCCGGGCCAAACATCTTCACGGCATTGGCGGCGGGCCAAATCGATGCTGGCGTTATGTCACCGCCGACCAACGCCCGCGCGAAAAAGGCCGGTTTTGTCGAGTTGATGAACATAGCCAAGGAAGGCCCGGAATTTGTGTCCGTCGCAGTCGGAACCAGCCGGACCTATATAAAGGCCAACGAGGATATCGTTCGGCGCGTGGTGCGCGCCTACGCCGAGGGGGTGCAAATATTCAAGACCAACAAAGCCGCCGCCCTCAGGATGATCCAGAATCAACTCAAGGTGAAGGAGCCGGAAATCCAGGAAGATACCTATAGCCAATTTCGCGATTATTTAGAGTATCCGCCCTATGTGAGCCGTAAAGGCATGGAGGCAGTGCTTGCGGAGATCGCAGAAAAGGAACCCGCGGTAAAAGGCGCCAAGCCGGATGACTTCCTGGATATGCGCTTTGTCGCGGAAATCGATAAGAAAACTGGCGGAAAGTAAGCGGCCTGTTTCCTCAAATCCCCAAAACCATACGCATCGGCGTTGGGACGATCGGTCGCAGTTTTTGTTGCGCATAGGTTTTCGCAGAATGGTCCATTTGTCACAAATACAAATTTTTTAAATCGAACCACAAGTTTAGATTATAATTCGTTTGACAGCGCGGGTGCTGCTTCAACGAATGGTAACCCATTGCGCCGCAAAACT
>VBKX01000064.1:0-10462 GCA_005879435.1 Deltaproteobacteria bacterium | reverse complement strand
CGGATAGATCTCACGCCAGAAAACCGATAGGTTCTCGGTGACCTGCACGGGTCGGTTACTTGGCGCGAGCACGTGAATACGCACGCGCACGCGGCGATCGGCGATCCAAAGAGCATCTTTAATGTCGTACAAATCCTGGATGCGCGCCGCAATCGTCGGCGCTCCGTCGGCGGAGTAGCCGACCTTCACCATCCGGCCCTTGGGCAACTGTATCCGCTCCGGAGCATACTCTTCAATCCACGCTTGCTGTTGGCTCGAGAGCCATGACTTCACGACGGGCAACACGGCACGATCCTCGATTTCGTTATAGCCGGATGCGCCTTGGCAAATGTGCTCGATCATAACGCCCCGGTCCTTTTCTGTAACGGCGGGCAACCCCAACTCCGGCCTCCATTGGCGCAAACGATTGACGCGCAGGATCCATTGTTCGACGGACTCGTCCCATTTCGTGAGGACCAGGCCGCCGGCAGCGACTTCGCGCGCAAGAGTCTCGGAGACTTCGGCGACGGGTGGATCTTCGGAAATATTTTCTGCCAGAACTAAATCGCGGAATCGTTTCTCCGTTCGAGCAACGACGCGCCGCAGCGTCGGATCATAGACCACTGCTTCAACTTCTTTGAACCCCTCTGGAAATAGCTCGCGCAGCCACTCCTCTTTGACCGCCGTGGCGAGATTCAGCACGACATTCAAATTTCGCTCTCTAGCGCCGCTGCTCTCCAACTCGCGCACTTCCGAGACCACGAACAGCGGCGCTTTCACAACGCTTTCGCGCGCCAGCGTACCGCGCCGCCCATGGACGAGCTGGCAACGCCGCGAGCCGGTGTCGAGACGTTTGCCAATATGGTCGGAGAAACCGACCAGCAGACAGCGCTGCACGGCGGGACGATCAAGCGGCTTCTCGCTGATGTCCAACCCCTCCTCGGCCGCGATGCGCAGAAACTGCTCGAACAACGGCCCGACCTGGCGCGCTGCTTGCGCGTGTATGCCGATGCGGCGGCAGCGGTCAATGTGATAGGCGTTGCGCTCGGCGTAGCGCCACGCGGCCATCAAGACAAAAAAATCCGACTCGGTCTCGGCACTCAACAGCTCGTTACGCGGGTCGTCTATTTGCTTTCCTTGCTGGCGCACGAGCAAATCCCGTCCTTGGGTCAGCGCCGCGATCAACGCGATTTCGCGCACACAACCGTAATCGTTCGCGGCGAGCAGCATGCGCGCGTAGCGCGGATGGGCCGGAAAAGCGAGCATGCGCCGACCAAGCGCGGTGATGGCGCCAGTCGTGGCATCAATAGCTTCCAAATCGATGAGCAGGGTCTCGGCGCGCTCCCGGGCGTGTGCATCCGGGGCTTCGAGCCAGCGGAACGCTCTCACGTTATCGACGCCGCTCGCCTTGAGCGTGAGGATCACTTCGGCGAGATCAAGCCGTTTCACCTCGGGAATTTCCTGAGCGGGTCGAGCGGCATGCTCATGCGCCGTCCATAGACGCAAACAGTGTCCGGGCGCGGTGCGGCCCGCCCGGCCCGCCCTTTGATCGGCCGCGGCGCGGCTGACTTTTTCGATGAGCAGCGTGTTGATGCCGCGATACGGATCGTATCGGGGAATGCGCGCCAAACCGCTATCGATGACCAGGCGCACACCGTCGATAGTGAGCGAGGTTTCCGCGACGTTGGTGGCGACGACGATTTTGCGCCGGTCATAGCTGGCTACTGCTGCGTCCTGATCGGCGACCGACAAATCGCCATGCAACGGAAAGACGACAAACCCCTGGCCCAGCACGTCGCGTGCGGCTTGCACGGTGCGGGCGATCTCATAAGCACCGGGCATGAAAATGAGGGCGTCGCCTTGGGGATATTCGCGCACCAAGCGTTGGAGTTCTTTCACCGCAAGTTCCCACACGGGCCGATCACCGCCGGGCTTGGGTAGATATTCAACCGCGACGGGATAAGTGCGGCCTTCCGACGACAACACCGCGCAAGGCTGAAGATATTTCTGCACCGCGGCGACATCCAAAGTCGCGGACATGACGATGATAATGAGGTCGGGCCGCGTCGATTGCTGAATTTGCAGTGCGCGGGCGAGCGTAATGTCGCCGAAAAGATGCCGTTCGTGAAATTCGTCGAACACCATGGCGCTCACACCCTTCAATTCAGGATCAGCCAACATCTGGCGCAGCAATACGCCTTCGGTCACATAACGGATTCGCGTGCCAGCGGAGGTGACCTTGTCCAGCCGCATCTGGTAGCCCACTTCACCGCCCAGTTTTGTACCGCGCGCTTGCGCGACCCACGCGGCGAGCATGCGCGTGGGCAACCGGCGCGGCTGCAAAATCGTCACTTGGCCGTCGCCGAGCAGACCGCCGTCGAGCAGCATCTGCGGCACTTGGGTTGATTTGCCCGAGCCCGTGGGCGCGGTTAAAACCAACCGTTTCTGTGCGGTCAGCGTTTCGAGCAATCTCTGTTCGATTTCGAAAATGGGTAAATCAAGCTGTCGCATCGCTTAATTAGCGGCCATAAAAATAGCACTCCGCGGAGACGCTGAGAAGGAAAGATAAAAACTCGGTAAACTCGGCGTCCTCGTGGAGACTAGTCTGTCACAGTAAACCTGGGAGAGCCACGTCATCCAAGGTGGATTGAGGTCGGAGCAGATTTACCCGCGCTTAAATTATCCGCGAGTTGCGTCCGTTAAGGAAGGCCGCACAAAATACAGAGAATCGATTGTAGAACGAGGTAAGGATTCATAGCCTCTTTTGCACCCGTTCGGTAATCGATGCCCAACGATGATTCGCGGCAGACTTGCATTGAGTTTTAAGTGGATGGAACGCCAGCCAGCGGTTCGGGAGTCCGCAAATACGCACGTGACAGTCATTTTGTCACCGACTGCCAAATCTGACCCGCTAACATCAGAGTTTCTAGCGTTGTTACCTAATAATCGCCACGATTCCTGAACTTTACCGGCGGCACCCGTTTTGCTCCCCGATTCGCCGAAGCGGCGAAGGGGATCATCGGTTAGTAATCTAGCCGAAAATTGGTGGCTAATTTCATTCGAAATAAAATAACGTAGACAATTCAAAATCGGAGGCACAGGAATGAATTTGCTAAGGCAGCTTTGGCTGGAAGAGGACGGACAGGGACTCGTTGAGTACACCTTGGTCGTCCTGCTGGTGGCGTTGGTGTTTTGGATGGGCGTTAGAGACACCAACGTCGGTGCCAGTGTGGCAGCAGGCTGGTCCAGGGTGCTTAACTGCGTGACTTCGCCATCATCCTGTGCCCCCTAATTGAATCAATCAGAACCAATCGCAAGTAACAAATATGCGGGTGTCGTGAGTCGCGACCGTGTTTGTCTAGCTTTGAAGTTTCCGCCCAGATCGGGGTGCATAATAGCACCGATTCCAAACATAGCTGCGCGCCCAGCCTATGCCGCAAACGAGATTCGAAGTGTCACCTAACTCGACACAGCACCAATTTACATTGTCTTCAATCGAATCATCGGTCTGCCACGGCATCGGCACTGCCGGTTTTTGCTGCCGTCTAATTATTCGCAGTCGTTGTTGAGGCAGCCGTGCTATGAAGAGCTATGCGAGCTGACCCGTTGGTTCACAGCGCCGCAAACCCAACGCCGAATGCACATCGGCGATCATCAGTTATTATGTCACGCCGCAAATCGTTTCTTTAAACAACGAGCCGCAGATAAGTTGCGGCAAATCGACCTAAGCGATGGCGGCGATTGAATCAGGAATCTTTTGATATCCGGGCACCGCCAAATTTTATTATCGTGTTCCCCGCAGTTTGTGGTCCAAAGGCTGGCACGACAGATCTCGGCCCATGCGAAGCGCTGCCTCGATACCTTGGTAGTAGCCGGTAAGGTGAACGAGCGTGCGGTAGCCCATACGCTTATAGAAGATTTGTGCCCCTTCGTTTCCCGCGCGCACTTCCAGGGCGACGGTGAATATGCCCGCCACAACGGCGCATTTCTCGAGCCACTCAACAAGTTGACGTCCGATGCCTAATCGTCTGTATGACGGAGCTACAGCGAGAAGGTCCAAGTGTGCGTCGTCCTCGCCGTAGCGCATGATGGCAAAGCCAACGATGTTAGCATGAACACAGGCGACGACTACGTTAACATCAGGGGCGCGAATATTTTCAGTTATTCGTCCAGGTGTCCAACGCCATCGGAGACCGTACTCAATCAAATCCCGCGAAAAGTTGGCAATGGTATGAGCGTCTGCCAGGCGCGCCAAGCGTAATGTTAGCGCAGAACTTGTCATGAGGGTGTATAGCCTAACGCACAACGTTTTATTCCCAAAGCTTGGGAGCAATCAAGTTCTCTGATGATAGTGCCGCATCACTTGAGGATAAAAACGAGTTGGACTAAACCGACAAGCCGCAGGTTAGTTGTGACTCATGCGAATTATCGGGTCGGGGCGATCAATCGACCGATTGTTTAAATAGCCAGGTAGATCCTAAATAATTCCCGGTGTTTGCCGGCTTTGAAGGCGCGCTCACTTGGCACGATCCCGTATGGCACGAACCGCAATGATTTCCTACTGTTTCAGAATATACGATCCTTCGCCATTTTCGTAATCAGTTAACCAACGGCGGCTTGAACGTGCCGGAGAATAGCCAGCCAAGATGTAACACGCTGAAGCCGTGATATTTGTGGTCAATTTCATAAAGTTCACTCGGGAAGCGACAAAGACAAGACGCGCAGACGTGCCTGGTGAGTGGATCTCATTGGTATTAGGACGATTTCTTGACGCCAACTACTACCAGCACGATCCCGCCTATAAGCACTAATCCGCCCAAGACCGGCGAAATCGCAGGAATCTGCTTGGTGTCAATGCGAGTTTGAATGCTCCCGGCAGCGACAGTGAGTTCACTACTTGTGTCGGTGCCGCCTTGATAAGAAAACGCCACGATGCCGAGAAGGATGAGGGCGATACCGACGTGGATTATTGGTTTAGCATTCACAAAAACCTCTCGCTTTCATCAAAATCGAAACGGCTGAACAACTCTAGACCGCGGCGTACGATTGATCCCTGTCGCCAGGGGAGCGCAAGTCACAATTATTTGGATCGTCCGTCAATCAGCGTGCGAGAACCAGGCAATCCCACGGGATCCGTGGTCAAAGACGCGCAAAGATCGTGCAAGCCGCGACCCCATTTCAACCAGTCTTTTCTAAAGGGCCTAGGATTCTCCCCATGTTTAGACCGCCTCTTACGATGTGCTGACTCGAAAGGGATTGCCGTCTAAAACTAGACAATCTTGAAAAGAAATAGCGCGCTGCACGCGTAGAGACTTCCGTTCTCTACGCAATCTGCGCCAAGTAGTCGGTGAGTTTCTTTTCTTTGATGATGAGAAAACGATCTCTATTGGTCTCGATCAGCCCAAGGTTGTGGAAGCGCTGCATGAACAAGCTGATCCTTGGCCGCGTGGTGCCGACCATCTCGGACAATTCTTCATGGGAAATCCTCAGTTCGATGCGAATGCTGCGCGGGTCCTTCTTGCCCATGGTGCGGGCCAACTGCAACAACGTCCGGCCCAGCCGCTGTTCGCTATCGACCGTCACGAGATTGGCGATGACCTGCTGCTGGTCGGCGATACGCACCGCCAGGTAACGCACGAAACCCTCGAACAACGAGTCGTGGCTTAGACGCCCCAAGAATTGAACGCACGGAATCTGCTTCAGCATCGTTTGCTTCATCGCCGTCGCCGTTTCCAGGCGCGTGCCCAAGCCGGACAGGCATAGCTCACCGAAAACGTCTCCCGGACCGTGAATGGCCAGCAGGCACTCTTTGCCGTCGGACGACAGCATACCATCTCGTCTTGATCGCCGCAAGTGTAGACGTTCGCGTGCCGCGCGATTTTGACGGCGCGAGAATTCACCGTCTCGCGCACTAACGAATCACGTAGTTGTTCTTTGAACTCGTCTGCTTGAGGAGTCTGTTGAATCGCCATCATGTCTCCTTGCGATGCCCACGATGCTTTCAACAACGGTCGACTTCCCCTGGGGCTCGGTCGGTCATCTATTATTGTTGGGTCGCAGAACCTCCGCGGTTGACCGCACCCATTGAGACTATCGCGTGGCTGGCGCCGTGTCTAGTGGCCCCAGCTCCGGTTAGATTTTGAGATGACTTGACAGGGGGGATGCTGTCCAATGCTTGAGCTTTAGTCGAATGTAGCGCGGTTCCAGCCCGAGCGCATCGCAGATGGACAGGAAGGAGAAGAGCCGGCGAGAGTTATCGCCGTAAAACCAATCCTCAGCCTCTCGAGCGCGCGGCATAAACCGCTGATCCGGCTCGAACTGTTTATGAAAGCAGAGAAACGCAATTTTCGAGCACAGCGTACATCAATGCCGTCTCCGGGCACACGGCAGCGAGTTTGACTCGAGAGTCGAAGAACTGTTCCGGATTCAAGCTGCCATCCGCGGGACGCTCATAGGCGGCAGCGCGCCGAGCGGACACCCGTTGGCGCGCCTGGCTTCGGTGAGTAGTGATAGACCTGTTGTGCATAGCTTCTCCCAATTACGAACGTCTCGTTTGCGCCGCGCGAAAGCGAACGGGCGCTACATAGTAAAGATTGGTGTATTGGAGTGATACCTTTAAAACGCAATGCTCCAATGCTCCCAGACCCCAACACACCATTCCGCTCACGCTGTTCCGAAGAGTGCTCCGACTCCGGCGGGATTCCCATGGCCAGCGCACCCCACAGGGTGACACGCAGGGCGCCCACCCTCACCGGTGCGCCACCCGCGCGTGCCGCCATTCCCGCCTAACAGCGCGAGGAACACCAGTGAAGTTCCAGAGACGAGAGGGATTACGCTCGCCTCGGGAACTATCGCCGCGGTCAAGATAGGCATCCCTGCTCCCACCGCGAAACTGCCCGCCGACGCAAGTGCAGCCTGGATCGGACGCGCCGTAAGGGTCTCGAAGATGCCGAGTTCGTCGCGGGCATGGGCGCCGATCGCGTCATGGGCCATGAGTTGGTCCGCGACCTGTTTAGCGAGCACAGGATCGAGGCCGCGCTCAACATAGATCGCAGAGAGTTCCCGGTGCTCACCTGGAGCATCTAACTTGAGCTCTTTGCGCTCGAGCGCAAGGTCGGCCTGTTCGGTGTCAGCCTGGGAATGGACAGACACGTATTCGCCGGCAGCCATCGACATAGCTCCGGCGACGAGGCCGGCGACTCCCGCAACCAGTACGTTGCTGTGAGTCGCATGCGCTGCTGCGACACCGAGTACGAGAGTCGAAACGATACCGTCGTTCGCACCCAATACCGTCGCGCGCAGCCAACCGATGCGTTCCGTGCGGTGTCGTTCTCTGTGTCTTAACAAAATCTTGAAATCTCCTGCGACACCGATCGATTGCGATAAAGCCTCTTATAACGCCGCAGTGCGCGCCCAGCTGGGGCGCTGATTGGAATGCGGACGTGTCTCACAGCCTCGGTTGGAGAATTTGACAGTCTTAGGCCCGCCTTGGGAAAATTTAGCCGACGCTGCCTTCGAGACTGACGCCCAGAAGCTTCTGCGCTTCCACGGCAAACTCCATCGGCAGCTCGCGAAACACTTGTTTGCAGAAGCCATTGACGATCAGCGTTACTGCGTCCTCCGGCGAAATCCCACGTTGCCTGCAGTAAAAAAGCTGATCTTCACCGATCTTCGAGGTCGAAGCTTCGTGCTCCACCTGCGACGAGCTGTTCATGACCTCCAGGTAAGGAAAGGTATGAGCACCACACTTATCGCCGAGCAGCAACGAGTCACACTGAGAATAATTACGCGCGCCCGTAGCGTTCTTCATAACTTTCACCAGCCCCCGATAGGTGTTTTGTCCGTGGCCTGCGGAGATCCCCTCCGATGTGAATCATCTTGGTGCCGGTATCCGCCTGCTGATAATTGTTGGTGAGCGCCACGGAGTAAAATTCCCCGACCGAGTTGTCACCCTGCAGGATGCAGCTCGGATATTTCCAGGTGATCGCTGAGCCGGTCTCGACCTGCGTCCAGGAAATCTTGGAGTTCGCTCCCACACACTTGCCCCGTTTGGTGACAAAATTGTAGATCCCGCCCTTGCCATCCTTATCGCCGGGATACCAATTCTGCACTGTCGAATACTTGATCTGGGCATTATCCATGGCAATGAGTTCCACGACGGCTGCGTGCAACTGATTCTCGTCCCGCATCGGCGCGGTGCATCCCTCTAGATAACTCACGTAGCTGCCCTCATCGGCAACGATCAAGGTGCGCTCAAACTGGCCGGTCTCGGCGGCATTGATGCGAAAGTAGGTCGATAGCTCCATAGGGCAGCGCACGCCTTTCGGAATATAAACGAAGGATCCGTCACTGAAGACAGCGGCGTTCAAGGCGGCGAAGAAATTATCGCTGTGGGGCACCACCGAGCCAAGATATTTTTTCACTAGCACGGCATGTTTCTGCAGCGCCTCGGAAAAGGAACAAAAGATGATCCCCAACGCCCCGAGCTTTTCCTTGAACGTCGTCGCCACCGAGACGCTGTCAAAAACCGCATCGACCGCGACGCCGGTGAGCCACTTTTGCTCCGACAAAGGGATACCGAGCTTCTCGTAAGTTTCGAGCAGCTTCGGGTCTACTTCATCGAGGCTCTTTAACCCCGCGTTTGTTTTTGGCGCCGAGTAGTAAATGAGGTCTTGGTAGTCGATCGGCGGATAGTGAACGTTGGCCCATTTTGGTTCTGCCTGGGACTTTTCAAGCTTCTCCCAGTGCCGGTAGGCTTTCAGGCGCCAGTCCAGCATGAAGCTCGGCTCGTTCTTCTTGCCGGAAATCAAGCGGACGATTTCCTTGTTGAGCCCGCGAGGCACCGTGTCAGTCTCGATGTCCGTGACAAACCCGTATTTATACTCCCGATTGACCAGCTCCTCCGGGTTGTATGTGGAAGTGTTCATGGGCTTCAGCTTTTCCTTTTTATTGAATGGTTTTAGAAAACATTATGGCGCGGCCGGCGCTTCGATTAGGCTAACTATCTTTGTAAGATCGGGCCAGGCACCTCCGGGCAGTTAGCAGAAGAGGTTTCTCGCTTCCGAATTGGGAACAATCATTTAGCAGCCAACCGCGCTGGCAGCGATCTGGTGCGAGGTCGAGTTGCCGACCTCAAAGGTCTCCACTTTCGGAGTGCCTTCAATCACCCTTGATAGGGCTCTCAAAATCTCAGGATATGTCTTCTGGTTGTAGGTCTCCGCGTCTTCTTTTTTATTCCAGAGACTGATCGTCACTGCCTCATTGCGTTCCGGAGCAATGAAACTGATCGCATCGTCAAATCCTCTTTGCCTTCTGAGCAAGGGAATGACCTCTCCCTCAAGAATCTTGGTAAACTCCGCCGCGCTCTTCGCCTTAAGTTTAAAACTTACGTTTCGGCTATACATTTCAGCCTCCCTGGTTGGACCGGTTAGAGGGTTGAGGATGGTAGGCTTACTTGACGAATTTCAAGTAACCGCGGAGGAAAACACCCTGCGCCGTTAAATCATATTAGTGTACACCGCCCGGTGCGGGATTACTGTCTAATATTGGACGGTCTTAAAACGAGTCATTTATGCTCTAAATGATCCCCTGATCGATTAAAGCGGAATTTGCCGTGACAGGAGGTTGCACTTGTCAATAATTTAGCTGGTGACACACCGATTATGCGAGGTTTAGTTTCTAGCTTGGTTTGCGGGAAATTCGACAGCTTGGAGATGATGACGCAGCTGTTCCTGAAACCACGTATCCCTGGGCCACTGCCACTGCGCATGCGGCAGAGACTCACCGCGATAGGAGCAGCCATTCGCCTTGCTCTGCAAGAAAATGAACTGCCAGTAGCTTAGCTTGTCCTTTTCCGCGCCATCAACACGAGTTCGGGTAAAAATCTCTTTCACCAGCTCTGCAATCCCGCTCAAGGAATCTTGTGCCAAAAGTCCAGCCGGCAACGATGGATTTTCCAGATGATCGACCTTCATTGCTACCTCCGCGATAATTTTTTCTTCAGGCCAAAAGCAGCCGCTCTCACAACTCAGGCCGGCGGCATTTATTATGGATAGATCGAGCGTAGCGCAAATGGAGAGAGGAGAAAGCCAATGAAAGCCGTCGCTTAACAACCGCTCGTGGGCCTCCTCGTCTAAACCGCGTCTTGAAATCAATCTATCCCGACTCGATAGAAGTTTCCGTCTAATATTGGACAGTATCGAGAAGAATTATCAGACCCAGCTTCTGATCATTAGGAAATTATCCGGGGACATGTTTTCGTTGCGTAATATAAAGGAATTTTGGCAAACGATGCAGAAACATCGGCTAATTTCTTTGACAAAGGTCATGGCCATACTTATCCTTGTTTATTAGCACTTGGTATCAGTCTTCGTTACCGAATGGCCTGGAGGCCCATAAATATGGCATCGCACGATTGGGATTTTTTTATTTGGCATCGAGCTAGCGATTTGCTGCAGCAAGCGGGGCGGATTCATAGGAATTT
>VBKX01000438.1 GCA_005879435.1 Deltaproteobacteria bacterium | reverse complement strand
TTCGGGAGTAAAGCGCATGAGATGATCAGCCAAGTCGGTAATGGCTTTTTTACTTTCAGCCGGCACGACTTCGCCGGCGCGGAGCGTGGACGCTAGAGAAAACGCCGCGGCATAGCGCAAGCCGGGAAGCGCGCCCTGCCGGCGGGCTTTTTCATTGACCCAGAGCAGCAAACCTTGCGGCTTGTCTTCGGCCACCACCGCTGCCGGATAGCCGGCCCAATCGGGATGGCGCCGAAGCAAGAGCTGCAGCGGAAAGGCCGGCAGATCAACACAAGCCAGCCGGTCCGGTGTAAAGTTCTTCATAATGCCAGGTGGGGCCGCGTCGTTTGTCTTTGAGAACGCGCAGCGTGCAAGCGAAGCGGTTATTCTCAGCGCAGATACTTTCAGCGTGACTTAAACGCACCACAACCAACGTCCCTAAATCCGTACCATTTTGAGCCGCATCGGGCGGATAGAAAGATGTCTCTGACATAGTCACCCAGCCCACCGGCTCGCCGCGCTCCTGCGCCTCTCTGACCAGAACAAAAGTGAGCGTCAGCGCGGCGGAAGCCGTCGAACCGGAGATCTCCACCAGCCGCCCCGCGACTTCGCTCAGCGTCCACGGCGTTTTTGAAGGAACGATAAAACGAAGCTTCTGTGCGGAAGAACAAATGTTCCAGTCGTTCCAATAGTTCCAATCGTCAAGGCGCATCGGAAGGACGCGATTGATTCGAGCTACCGTACTTCGGTCCACGCAGTCCACTACGTTTTAGATGATCGATGAGATGTTTGATCATCACCGACAAACGCTTCAGAATGATTAACAAACTTGCCACTTTATTTTGCTCCAGATATTTTTGATCGAGTGCAACGTAAAGTTGCGAACGGGCCTCACCGCATGAGCTTTTGGCAATATAAAGAAATTGGACAAACTCTTGATTTCCTCCACGCTCAAAACCTTCGGCAATATTCGACATAATAGAAATCGCAGCACGTCGTATTTGATCCCGTAAGCCAAAGTCTTTGGAAAACTTTTCTGTTTTGGAGAGGCCATAGATTTCCCTGGTTAAGCGCCGCGATTCCTTCCAAATCTCCAAGTCCTCAAAGTTTTTTATCTGCATGATCCCTCCTGACGGTTGGAACGATTGGAACCATTGGAACGACTGGAACTCTAGAACTTTCTTAAGAGTCCAACGATCCGCCCAGCGATGCGAAACTCTCCTTCCGAAACGACGATCGGAGCGTATTTTTCGTTCTCTGCTTTAAGCGTGATAACACCGTCTTTCTTAAAGAATCGCTTTAAGGTCGCCTCGCCGTTGATCACGGCGCAGACGATCTCGCCGTTCTCCGCCGTGCCTTGCTGTTTCACGATCACGCGGTCGCCATCCAAGATACCAGCGTCGATCATGCTGTCGCCTTTGACCTGGAGGGCAAACGTTTTCCCGCTGCCCATATCGTCGGGGATCGTGATGACACCTTCGATATTTTCTTCGCTGAGCAAGGGTTTGCCCGCCGCCACTTTTCCGAGAATCGGCACCTCGCGAGTAGCGATCAAAGCCGTTTTGCCCAAAGCATTGACGATGTCGATCGCCCGCTTGCCGACCCGGCGGATATAGCCCTTTTTCTCCAGAGCTTTCAGATGATCGGAAACCCCATTGGTCGAGGCGATTTTGAATTGCCTGCCGATCTCGTGGATCGACGGCGCAAAGCCCTTCTCCCGAATAGTCTTGAGCAGAAAATCATAGATCGCTTTTTGCCTGTCGGTGAGCGATGGAAGCATGATTCCGGTATACTGAAAATATATTCAGTAGTCAACCCGCGCGTAAAGCGCGCGGCAGTTCAAGGGTTCAAGGTTCAAAAGTTCAAGGACTAAAACCGCACCGTTGACTTGCGGTTGTCAGTTGAACCCCAAGTCCGACCTTGAACCTTGAACGATTGAACTTTGAACGGTGTAACGCGCGGGCGCGTTACACTTTTTTCCGTTGGTGCGCGAGATAATCGACCAGGAGATATTCTCCGAGCCGATCGGGGCGGGTGTAAAAAGCGCGGCCTCGATTGATGCGGGTGAGATCGTCGACGAAGCCGCGCAAGACCGGGCTGTCGTCGAGCATGAAGGTGTTGATGGTAATACCTTTGCGCGTGATGCGCTCGACTTCTTTCAAAGTTTCCTCGGCGGCGCGCTGGCTGATGCCGCCGAAGCTCAACGGCCATTCGCAGTAAAGTCTTCCCTGCCGGCAATACGCCGTCGGCTGGCCGTCGGTGATGACGATCATCTGCTGGTTGGCGCTGGGTTTTTTGCCGAGCATTTCCGTCGCCAAATGCAAACCATCCTGTAAGTTGGTGAACGGGTCGCCCATGTTCCAGGTCGCCTGCGGCAAGTCTTTGGCCTTGAGCTCGACGGCGCGGGTGAAAAAACCGACGATGCCGAAGTAATCGCGCGGATGAAGCGAGCGCACCAGGCTCTCCATCGCCAGCGCGACTTTCTTCGCCGCGGCGAACCGCCCTTCCCAACTCATCGACCAGCTCATGTCCAAAAGCAGCACTGTCGCGGCGCGCGTATTGTACTCCGATTCGTAAACCGCAAAGTCCGTGGGGCTAATCCGCACCGGCACGCCGCCGCCGTGCAGCAACGCGTTCTTGAGCGTCTGAATCATGTTGATGTGCATGGCGTCGCCTTGCACGTAGGGGCGGCTGGTTTCGAGAACCAGCTCCTGGCTGCCGCGATTGCGCGTCGTGTGACGCCCCAGGCCGTCGCGGCGCAACTGCCGGTAAATATCCCGCAACGCCAGATGGCCGACGCGCCGCACGCCCTTGGGCGTCAATTCGAAGCGCTCGCCCTGCTCGAGCACGTAGCCGCCCTCTTCGAGTAGCGACTGCATGCGCATCACCCCTTCGAAGTCCTGCTTGGGATCGCCGCCGAGAAGTTTTTCCAGGAGATCCTTGTCGACGTCTTTGAGCTGCATGCTGGAAAGCTGCGACTCCAGCTTGCGCAGATCCTCCATGCGTTCCATGAGCTCTTGGGATTGCTGGAACTCCACCGGCGTCTGGCCGCGAAACAAGCTGCCCTCGCGGCGCAGCCAGTTTTCCAGCTTGCGGATCTGATCGAGCTGCATCACCAGCTGCTGAAAATCTTTTTCGGCCTGAGCGTTCTCGAATCGGTAGGAAGTGAGTTTCTCGATCGCTTCGCTGGTTTTGCCCGGCAGATCGTTGAGAAATTGCTTCTTGTCCTGGACGTCGTTGCCGGCTTGATCCATCTCCTGAAGAGTCTGCTGCTCCTGGTCGACGACGGAGTCGAGCTGCTCCTGCACTTCATCCATCGCCGATTGCAAGCGGTACTCGTCATAGAGCTTGCGCATTTCGCGCGCCACTTGCGAAAGGAGATCCTCGAGTCATTTGGTCTGCTTCTCGCCCTGCTTAATGCCTTTCTGCATCAGCCGGCGCATCGCTTGTTGTAGGTCGCCGGTGTCGTTCATGTAGTCGTTGAGTTGGTCGAACACGGAGTCCGAATCGAGGGAATCGCGCGCTCGACCGTCCCAGCGACTGTAACGGATATGGACCATGAAGGATGCGGCTAAGAGGTCGTCTTCGGTGGAGTGGAAGAGATTTACTTGCCGTAAGTGACCCGGCCGCCCTCCATCTCTTTATTGAGTTTCTGGTGCAGGTGGAGTCCTTCGAGGACAAACTCGGTCGCCGAAGCCATCAACGTGGGCGACTCTCCTATCCCTAGTGTTTTGATCGCTTCTTTCAAGCCGGGGATTTCCTTGATGCCTTCAAGATAGTCTTGCGATGCCATTTGATCGGAAACCTCGACGCCCCAACCGGAGTTGAAATATTCGACGACCTTCTGCAGCGAGTTGAGGCTAAAGTATTGATCGAAAACCTTGATCAGCGATCGATTCAGCAGCTTTTCGACCAGCTCATCTTCTTTCTTGTCTTCGCCGACGTACTCCATCTCGATTTTTCCATTGGTCGAAGCCATCAGCGCGTGCAAATCGCTGATGCGCGGCACGATTTCGTTCTCCTTGCAGCGCAGGGCGCGCTTTTCCGCGTTGCTGATCAGGCTTTCGTAGTTATTGATCGTGACCCGCACGCTGACGCCGGAGGATTGATTGATTTCGTTCGACTTGCGCGCTTCAAAGGTCAGATGGGCGAGGACCTCCTTCATGAAACGGGGCACTTCGACTTTTCGGCTGCGGTTGTCCGTCGGCGCCGATTCCTGTTCCATGATGTCGAGCTCATCCTCGATCTTTTTCGGATAGTGCGTGCGGATCTGCACGTCGAAGCGGTCTTTGAGCGGCGTGATGATCCGCCCTCGGCTGGTGTAATCCTCCGGGTTGGCTTTGAACGTCCTTCTCCTCCATCAGGTTGAACAAACCGACTTGCACTTTTTCAGTCAAATCGGGAAGCTCGTTGATGGCGAACACGCCGCGATTGGTGCGCGGCACCAGTCCGTAGTGAATGGTTTCTTCGTCGGCGAGATAGCGCCCCTCGGCGACTTTGATGGGATCGATTTCACCGACCAGGTCCGCGATCGACACATCCGGAGTCGCCAGCTTTTCGCCGTAGCGGTGATCGCGGTCGATCCATTGGAGCGGCAGCGCGTCGCCGAGCTCGGCCGCCTTCTTGCGGCAGGCGCGGCAGATCGGGTTGAAAGGATCGTCGTTGATCTCGCATCCCTGGACAATCGGTATGCGTTCGTCGAGAAGACTGAGCAGCCCGCGAATAATTCGCGACTTACCTTGGCCGCGCTCGCCGAGAAAGACCATATGATGGCCGGAGAGAATCGCGTTTTCGATTTCCGGAATGACGGTATCGTCGTAGCCGATAATGCCCGGCAAGATCCGTTCGCCGCTTTCCAGGTGGCGCACGAGATTCTTGCGCATTTCATCGCGCACCGGTAAAACCGCCACACCGCTCTTTTTGAGTTCACCTAAAGTTTTTGCCTCGCTCACGTGCTATGGCCTCCCCTTCGAAGTTTTGTTTACGGGCGCGACTTCTGATTTGCGCCGGCTCGCTCACACTATTTTACACTAGATTACCATGGTACAGCTACCGCATTAACTCATAAAATCATGAAACTTAGGCTGCAAACGATCATAACTATCGAGCAGATGTTGCGGCATGACGCGAGTTTCGGCGACGACCGGCATAAAGTTTGTGTCACCCTCCCAGCGCGGCACGATGTGCCAATGCAAATGATCCTTAATGCCGGCGCCGGCGCACTGGCCGAGGTTCATCCCTAAGTTGAGTCCCCCAGGATTGAACGCATCGCGAATGATCTCGATGGAGCGGCGCAGGGCGTCGTTGAGATCGAGAAATTCCTCGTTTGGTAGTTTGGCGGGATCGCTCTCATGACGTTTCGGAGCCAGCAGCAGGTGCCCGTTGTTATACGGGTACTTGTTCATCATGATGACGGAGTATTCGGTTTGCGCCAAAACCAGCGCCGCTCTGAGGTCATCCTGCCGATACTTGGTGCAAAAGATACAGCCTTCCTCCGTGGCGCCTTGACCGATATAGGCCATCCGCCATGGAGCCCAAAGCTGTTTCACTCATCATCTCCGTCTACGGTCGGATCGTACGGCTTCCCGTCCACGCGCAAGCGCAATTCTTTGCCTACCTTAAAGAAGGGTACTTTTTTGGCAGCGACGGAAACCAGCGCGCCGCTTTTCGGATTGCGCCCCTGACGTGCGCGCCGGTGTTTGACGACGAAGCTCCCAAAGCCGCGAATTTCGATGCGGTCTCCGGTAGCGAGCGCGTCGACCATCGAATCGAATATGGCATTTATAATGACCTCCGAATCGCGCCGCGAAAGATGAGGAAATCTTTTGTTGACCTCATCGATTAAATCCCTTTTCGTCATATCAGTGCCCTCTCCAGACAAGAAAATAGTTTCAAAATGAATTGGATATTGATGACAACACCAGCGGCTACTGGAGTAGCGCCGGCGACCACTCGTAACGGAGCCAGCCGCGATCCATTCCGGGCAAGCGGCGTCCGAACACGCCCATGAACATGCGCTCCCACCAGCGTTCTTGATCGGGATGCGAGTAATAGACGGCGGGTTCGGCCTCAAGTCCGGCGCGTTTGGCGGCCAGTTCTATGGCATCTTCCAACGTCCCGAACTGATCGATCAGCCCCAATTCCTTGGCTTGCGCGCCGGAGTAAACCCGCCCGTCGGCAAGCTTGCGCACCTGCGTTTCATTCATGCTTCTGCCTTTCGCCACAGCAGTGACGAATTGGCCGTGCACGTTATCCACCAGCGATTGAAGAATTTCACGTCCTTCGGGGGACAAGGATTGAAACGGCGAGCCGATATCTTTGTTCGCGCCGCTTTTTACATTGATCCCTTTGACGCCGACTTTTTTCATCAGATCTTCAAAGTTGGTGAGTTGCATGATCACGCCGATCGATCCCGTCAATGTGCCCGGGTTGGCGACGATCTTGTCGCAGGCCGCGGCGATGTAATATCCGCCCGAAGTCGCCATTCCGCCCATGGACGCAATAAACGGCTTTTGCTTTTTCCCTCGCTGGATTTCTTCAAAGATCTCCTGCGTCGGCGCTACTGCGCCGCCCGGCGAGTCGATGCGCACGACCACCGCTTTCACCCACGGCATTTCTTTCAGCCGCTTTAGCTCGATGAGCACGCTCCGCGAATCATCGATGGCGCCATCGATCTGTAAGACGCCGACGCCGTCGCCCGAGAAGAGCGAAAGAGCTTTGGAATCGCCGCCGGTGAGATACGCGTAGAAAAACACCCCGGTGAAAACCACCAAGATAAATACAAACAGGAGCCCGAGACCGCGCAGTATTATGGAGTACTTCCGAATCATAGAGATTTGCCCAAGCTTATCTACACCGGAATCTAGCCGCGCCCCTTGCGTCCGCTTTGGGCATCGTCATCCTTATCGAGACGAAGTTCGTCACTCAGGAGCGACTCGAAGGAGAAGCGGGCGCCCTCTTTCTCCCGTTTCAGATAACTCTCCATTTCCACGCGCTCCTCCGAGCGGCGCAACGCCCGAATGCTCAGGCCGATCTTGCGATCCGCAGGATCGATGCTGACGACTTCGGCTTCAACCTCGTCGCCGGGCTTGAATAGGTTCGACGGCTTTTCGACTCGTTCCGAACTGAGTTGAGAAACGTGAATCAATCCTTCGACGCCCTCTTCGATGCGCACAAAAACCCCGAAGTCGGGAACGCTCGTCACCTGCCCCTTGATCTTGGAGCCGACCGGGTGGCGATCCGCCACGACTTTCCACGGATCCGGTGCCAATTGTTTGATGCCGAGAGAGAAACGCTCATTTTCAACGTTGACGCCGAGCACTTTGGCTTCGACGATATCACCCTTCTTATAGAGTTCGGATGGGTGCTTCAGTTTCTTGGTCCAGTGCAAGTCCGAGATATGAACCAGACCGTCGATCCCTTCGTCGATGCCGACGAAGATGCCGAAGTCGGTGATATTCCGCACTGGCCCCTTGACGATGCTGCCCACCGGATACTTTTCCTTCGCCGCCTCCCAGGGATTCGCCATGATTTGTTTAAGCCCGAGGGAGATCCTGCGGTGCCCCGCATCGACGTTTAATACCACGACCTCGACCGGCTGGCCGACTTGGAGGATCTTCGACGGGTGGGTGACCTTGCGCGTCCATGACATTTCGGAAATATGCACCAGACCCTCGATACCGCTTTCCAATTCCACGAAGGCGCCGTAATCCATCAGACTGATCACCTTACCCTGCACGCGCGAACCGACCGGATACTTTTCCGCCACGGTGTGCCAGGGATCGGGAGTAAGCTGCTTCATCCCGAGCGAGATGCGCTCCTTCTCGGTATCGAATTTGAGCACGACGACTTTAATTTTCTCGCCCACCTCGACGATCTCGGAGGGATGGTTGATGCGCCCC
>VBKX01000437.1 GCA_005879435.1 Deltaproteobacteria bacterium | reverse complement strand
ATCGGCTTAAGTAGCGGGTAGGATGGACCCGTACATGAAGTCGATCGATGGGAAAACAACGAGGGAAGTTTGAATCGGGATTCAAGCAGCAGATTATCTAGGAACTGGAATCGGGTCTGTTATCAGTCAGCCCCGACAGCCGCAATGCTTACATGAAGTCGTTCTTCAAAACTTTAAAGTACGAAGAAGTCCATCTGGCGAACTACGAGACCTACGATGATGTCATCCGAGGACTTCCCCATTTCATCGAGGAGCCGTACAAGAAAAAAACGGTTGCATTCGGCTCGGGGTACTACCCCCGGAGAAGTACGAAATGACGATTCAACAAACTAAAACCGCCAACTACACTCCCCTCAAATCTCGGTAAAATCTCTCCAGTCAAAGAGGGCGCAGTCCAACACCGTATAGTTTCATCTCCTCTCCTCCTCTGCGTTTTAGGGTTGTCTCTATCGCCAATCTTACTACCCCTCTCGGAGAAGCCTTCTAGATGAATTAGAAAATCTTTTGTTGACAATTGATCGAGTTTAGCTCAATCCGCAAATCCGACATTTTCCAAGCCAGCCGCCATGTAAGCAAGTGGAAACGCGACGTCTAGTTTGCGCTGAAGAATCTTCCTTGTCACTCAAATCCGTTGATACTCCAATATCGTTGAAAAGGACATTTCCGTACGCCGTTGTACGAACGCACACTATTCTCACTGTCCATCTGTCGTCTAATGCGCTGTATGCGGCTTTTTTGGGCGTCTTAGCCACCGCTGTCACATCGTAGATTTGGGGGCATGGCCATTGCTGAAGTTATTCTTCGCGGTGACCCATGCAATCTTTGTTGCGAGAATCAACTTCGTTTCCTCGAGTGGCGGCCTTAGAGTGGCGGGTAAACACCTTGGTGCTAATGGCGGCGCTAACCACGTCTCAAGGTTGTGGCATCATCTCAGATGCGCCTAACCGTGCGGTGTCGACGAGAGTAGTCTCACCGTCGGAGTCTCCAACTGACAATCCTTCCAATAACAAGCCGCCGACGCATACCTTTCCGCGTGAGATTCCGCCAATAGCTAAAGTCCCTTCCTCACCGGAAACCGAACAAGCCCCATCAACCGAAGTTATCCCTGCGCCTTCGCAGCCAACGATGATGGAGACGGGTTTGGCCTCATGGTACGGACCAAAATTTCACGGTAAGCGCACCGCGAGCGGAGAAGTTTTTAACCAGGAAAAATTCACGGCGGCTCATCGAACTCTCCCCTGGGGTAGTAGAGTGAAAGTCACCAATCTAGCCAATGGAAAATCAGTTGACGTGCGGATTAATGATCGCGGACCCTTTGGAAAAGGTCGTATCATCGATGTCTCTCGGGCTGCGGCAAGGGCCCTCGGCATGGTGGGACGTGGGATAACCACCGTCCGGGTCGAATGCCTTTCTGATGCTGACATATCAAACGAACTGGTCTTGCAAGACAAATAGACGCCGTAATCGGCGCCGGGAAAAATCCGCTTTCGGAATTAGGCTTCGGAGGCAGACTTCTATTTCTCGACTATTTTACCGCACGCTGCGAGATGCAAACTTTATAGCCCGACGACCGCGTGTGTTTGCTCCGGTCACTACAGAGCCTACCTTGCGCGCGTAGCTAAATACCCTGATTACTTCGGCCTGATTATTTACCAATCTTCATCGCTGCGGGGCGCGCCAGAAGACGCTCCACATAGGCCTCGATCTTCGGCCGGTCCGGCGGGGTGCCCCACATCCGTTTCCACATGAACATGGAGCCGATCATGATGTCGGCGGCGGTGAACCAATCGCCGAATAGGTACGGCCCATCGCCCAACTCGCCTTCGATCACGTCCTTGACGGTTTCGAATTCCGACCAACCTCGTTGCGGCAATGGCTGCACCTTCAACAACGTGTCGCCCATGGCCGGTTCGAGTTGAGAAGTCGAATAGACCATCAACGAGAGATAGCGGCCCCGTTCCGGCGCGCCGATTTTGGGCGCGAGGTTCGCTTCAGGAAATTTGTCACCGAGATACAGGCAGATTGCCGCACCCTCGAACACTTTGGACTCGCCATCGACCAGAGCAGGCAGTTTGCCCGCCGGGTTGATCTTCAGAAATTCCGGGGTTTTATGCTCCCGCTTCGCGAAATCGATGGGAACGATTTCATATTTCGCGCCGCACTCATCAAGCATCCACTTGGCGATCGCCGCGCGGCTCTGAGGATTGTAGTAAAGCTTCATCGCATCACCTCTATTAAAATGGCAGTAAGGCAGGAAAGGATTATTGAAGTCTGTGAGAGAAACCTGCTGAAATCAACCCATCGCTGAAAAAATTAGCAAAGACCCGAGTTTGTACGACCGAGACGCCGAGGTCGTGGATACGGGAATTCATGAGCCGATTCGCCAGATCGGATCGACGAGGTCGGCAAAGTTAACTAACCGTTTGTTGGCACTTTACTTGACGAAACCAGCCGATAATCTGACAGGTAATGGCTAGCATTGGTTTTGCACTTCTCTCGGCGACGCTGTACGACAGCGCTGATTTTCTCGCGGCTTGGCATCGCGGCGATCCTCAGTGATGCCGGTGATGATTTTCTCCCAACTCGCCGGACTCATCACGCTTCTCCTCGTGTTGCCGTTCTTGCCGCCCGCGACCGCGACCCGCGCCGACTTCGCCTGGGGCGCCCTGGCGGGTGGAGCGCTCGCCATGGGACTGATGCTTCTCTACCAGGGGCTAGCGACCGGTAAGATGAGTCTGGTCGCCCCTGTCACCGCCGTATTGGCGGTGATGGTGTCGGCAACGACGGGAATCGTGCTCGGAGATCGTTTGTCGCTGGGCGCATTCTTAGGCGTGGCGCTCGCCATCACGTCAATTACGCTCATCAGTCGAGAAGAAGGGCCGAAAGCCACGGGAGGACGAGGACTGGGCACCACGCAAGGTCTTGCCGCCGCGCTTTCGGCCG
>VBKX01000436.1 GCA_005879435.1 Deltaproteobacteria bacterium | reverse complement strand
CGGTAAACCGCTCGGTTTGTCTCTCGATGAAGCTGCGCTGGGAATTCTGACGATCGCCAACTTCAACATGTCGCTTTCCGTGCGCGCCGTTTCGGTTGAAAAGGGTTACGACCCGCGCGACTGCGCGCTGGTGCCAAGCGGCGGCGGCGGCGCGCTGCACGCGATAGCCATCGCGCGCGAACTATCCGTGCCGCGGGTAATCATTCCTCCGATGCCGGCTCATTTTTCGGCGCTCGGCATGTTGATGGCGGATTTGAAGCACGACTACGTGCAAACTTTCGTGCGCGAGCTGGCAGAGACAACCGGCGCCCAGATCGCCGATGCTTTTGCCGCGTTGGAAGGATCGGCCAGCAGTACTCTGCGAGAGGAAGGCGCCAAGCCGGAGCAAATCGTGCTGCGCCGGTTTTTAGACATGCGCTATCGCGGTCAGGAATATACTTTACCGGTTCCGGTGACGGAGGACTTGCGCACGCTGAACGATTTCAGCGCGATTCGCGCGCGCTTCGATCAATTGCACCAGGAGCACTATGGTCAGTCGGCGCCGAAAGAGCCCGTGATGATGGTAAATCTACGCCTTTCCGCACTCGGCAGATTTGAAAATAAATTGCCACTGGCTGCAGTGTCGCGCACCGAAGATCGCGGCGAGCGCGGGCGGCGGCCGGTGATTTTTGAAAGCAAACCGGTGGATTGTCCGATCTACTTGCGCAGCGGCTTCAAGGGCGGCGACCGTCTCGACGGGCCGGTCGTCTACCCCGGAGATAAAATGGAGGTCAACGAGTTCGGCCACCTGGTGATCGACGTCGCGTGCCAATGAAATGCGATCGGGCTTCGCGAAATAAATGTGCGAGTCGAGATTCCTCGCTTCGCTCGGAATGACAGACAAACGGCTGTCATCCTGAGCGTAAGCGAAGGATCTCGACCGAATAAATTACGCTGCGCATCGATGAGAATCCCTGATGAGACCCTGAGCGAAAAGTTTGCAGGTCATTACGCCGCTCTTCAATTTAATCAAATTCCCAGCGCCGTTATTGACGCCGCCAAACTTCATCTTCTCGATTCGGTCGGTTGTTTGCTAGCCGGTTCGCGTCTTGAGGCGGGCAAGTTGGCTTATGATCTGGCTGTAGCGACGAGCGGCGCGGTGGCCAATTCAACTTCAACGCTCTTTGGAACCGTCCGGCAAGTGTCCTTTCTGGATGCCGTGCAGGCGATGTCCGTTGCGGCTCACTGCGGCGAGATGGACGATATTCACTCGGGCGCGGGAACTTGTGTCGGCGCGATGGTCGTGCCGGCGTTGATCGCTATGGCGGAGAAATATGGTGGAACCGGGCGGCGATTTCTCGAGGCCGCTGTGACCGGCTACGAAACCATAATCCGTGTCGGGCTCAGCATCGATGCACCAAAGCTTTTTGCCCACGGCTGGTGGCCGAGCACGATTTGCGGTGCATTCGGCGTCGCCGCTGCGGGCGCGAAGTTTTTGAACTGGACGGCGGACAAAACCGTCAACGCGCTCGGTATCGCCGCGCTTCACAGCGGCGGGATGATCACAGGCGGCAATGAGGGTGCAACGGCGCGCCACTTGGCTTTTGCGCATGCTGCCCAAAACGGCATTCATTCATTGCTGGCTGCGCAGCAGGAATTCACCGGACCGAAGCGCGCATTCGAAGACCCGCGCGGGTTTTGCTTGACGCTCTGTGCCGAGCCGAAATGGGAATACTTGCAAAGCTTCGATTCGTTTCATCTGCCGGAAGTTGCGTTCAAGCCCTATCCTTGCGCGCGGCAACTGCACGCCGGCGTCGAAGCGCTGTTAAAAATTCTGCGCCGAACTTCGTTGACGCCGGCCGCGATCGAGGAAATTGAACTGTTCCTCCCGGCGCAAAATGCTGCCATGATGAATCGCCCATCAATCACCGCGAGCCATGCCGCGACGGTCGGCAGCGGTCAGTACGTGATGGCCGTCACCGCGCAGCGAGGAAAGATCGATTTGGTGTCATTCGACGAAGAATATTTGGCTAGCGAGAAGGTTCGCACTCTAATGACAAAAGTCAAAGTTAGCGCG
>VBKX01000435.1 GCA_005879435.1 Deltaproteobacteria bacterium | reverse complement strand
GCGAACCGACTGCGGCCTTCCGGAGCGAAAAATAATGCTCAGCGCGCTCTTCACTGTTCGCCCGGTGAAGATGACGTCATCGACCAGAATGACTTCGCGGTCTTTTAAATTCAGCGGTCCTGCGTCGGGTTCGCCCGGCGGGACCCGTCTCAACTCTTCGCCGCCGCCATAAAGTTCAATTTCCCCGAGCTCCGGTCTTCGTCGGCGTTGCTTCTCGATTTCCGTTGCCAGGCGCTGAGCCAAGAACGAGCCGACGCTGCGCACGCCCAATATCAACACGCGATCCGGACTGCGGCAGTCGCGCAAAATTTGCCCGCTCATTTCCACAATGGCATTTTTGATCTCGGGTTCGGCCATCAAGACACGTTGCGGTCCGCTCTTGAATGGCTCGTACCCGAGCTCTTCGGCTTCTTTGATCGAATCGAAGATGACGAGCTTGCCATTGTTCAACCATTCGTTGAGATTCGCCGCGATGGCGCTATCGTAAGAACAATACCGTTTTGATTCGCCGTTGCCGACGAATTGCACTTTGAAGCGATGATCGCAGTACGCGCAGCCGAGAATCAGTGCGCCGGTTTCGCCGGCCGTGAAAAGCTCGAAGCGTTTGCCGGTGGACACCGGTTCCTTCAACGTAACGCAATTCGGATTGCGGCAGTGCGGGCCGATCGCTTCGCGGCTTTTGTATGGGATCGCGTCGCTTTTCGGCGCAGCTCGCCGCTCTTCTCGGCGGTCAAATAAAAACTTGAGCAGCGCCATGCGTACCGGTACGCCGTAAGCGGCTTGCTTGAAATAAATGCCGCGGCGATCTTGATCGACTTCCGGTGAGAGCTCATCGACGCGCGGCAGCGGATGCATCACCACGGTGTCCTGAAAACGCCGCTCGCGGAGAAAATCCGTGCTGCTTTCGCGTCATGTAAAAGGCGTCATAGCGCAGTCCGGTAGCCATCGTGTTCAGGCGCGCTTGAATGACTTGGTCGACTTGCGTAAAAAGCGCCAATTGATGCGGTTGTTTGGGCGTCAGATAAAGCGCATCGGTTTCGGTTACCACTGCGCTCAGATCATCGGCGGCGACGGGCGCCAAGCCGTAGCCGTATTCCCGCTCCAAACGCTCGATCACGTACTGCGGCAACTCCATGCCGTTGGCGGCCAGGGTTACGACGTTAGCGCCGAATCGCGCTAACGCGAACACCAGCGAATGGATCGTGCGGCCGTTTTTCAAATCGCCGCACACCACCACGGTGAGCCCCTTGAGCGCGCCTTTTTCTTGGCGCAGCGTGTACAGATCGCACAAAGTCTGGGTTGGATGCTCGTGGCCGCCATCGCCAGCGTTGATCACCGGCACGTCGGCATGTTCCGCCATCGCCTGCACCGCGCCATCCCAATTGTGGCGCACGACGAGTACATCGGCGTAGCTCGAAACAACCTTGGCGGTATCGGCGATCGTTTCGCCTTTGGCGGTTGACGACGCTTTCATATCAGAACAGCTGATCACTGAACCGCCCAAACGCTGCATCGCCGACTCGAACGACAACCGGGTTCGCGTGCTCGGCTCGTAGAAAAGCGTGGCCATGATCTGTCCACTGGCAACCTTGGCGCCGCGCAATTGATCCGCGCTATCCGCCAACATGAAGATCTCTTCGATCTCTTCGTTGGTCAGATCCGCTATGGATATTAAATTACGCATCGCTTTAAGTATGCTAGCTTAAACCGCACTTTTCCCTTACCAATCGGCGAGAGTTACTTGATCGATTCCATCCGATTCTTCGAGCAGGACATTGACCCTCTGACCGTCGCCGGTGGCGACGTTCCTACCTACGATGTCGGCACGGATGGGCAGCTCGCGAGAACCGCGGTCGATCAAGACGGCAACGAGAATCCGCTTGGGCTGGCCGAGCCGCTCGACAGCCTCCATGGCTGCCCGAATCGTGCGACCGCGAAAAATCACGTCGTCGATCAGGACCACAGTTTTGTCGTCGACAGTTGCTTGAATCTCGAAAGCGCCGACGGGCGGTAACCCTTGCTCGTGAGCTCGATCGTCCCGGTATCCCGTCACGTCGATCACAGCGACCGGCGGCGAAAACTTGCAGATCTCGTCGACCTTTCGCGCCAGGCGGCGTGCCAGATGTACGCCCCGTGAACGAATGCCGATCAGGACCAATTCTTCGGGATTCGCGCTTTTCTCGATGATCTCGTGCGCCATCCGACCGAGGGTCCTGTTGAGATCGGCCTGTTCCAGGAGTCCTTGTTTTGCGTCAGCCATAAAAAAACCCTCCCGGGTTACCGAGAGGGTTTTCGAACGAGAATGAATTGCTGGGTTATTAGTAGCGCGCACTCAAGTTAAAGTCAACAAAGTTGACGTCAAATTTTCAGCTCGATAATTTTTACCCGCACCTTTGGTCCGTGAATGGTCAGTCGGCTCATCGCCACCGGTAACTTAAAACGGCGTGGGCCGGCGCTTCCCGGATTAATGAAAATAATACCGCCGCGGATGGCAAAGACCGGCTTGTGGGAGTGGCCGCTGATCACGGCGTGAAAGCCTTCCGCTGCGGGGTCAATTTCCAGATCATTCACGTTGTGGATTATGTATAAGCGAGCGCGGTTTATTCGCAGCTTTAAAATGTCCGGTATTTTTTTTGCCCACGCTTCCCGGTCATTGTTACCTCGAATCGCGAACACCGGCGCGATCGAGCCGAGCGATGTAAGGACTTCGGGCTTGCCGATGTCGCCGGCGTGGAGGATCAATTCCGAACCCTTCAACGCCGCGAGCGCCTCGGGACGAAGCAATCCGTGGGTATCGGAAATCACACCGACCCGTCCCGACTTCAACGTCACATCTGCTTGTTGCGTCGTGAACACTGGTTTTTGATTTAGCTTGATTCGCGTCCCGGCGCAATTCTATAGTAATGGTCGCGGATGGAGGGCTTATGTTTCCACACTTGAAAGGATTCAATCTCCAGAAATGGATCGACGAAAATCGTGCCGATTGGGGCCAGCGCCGGGTCATTTGGCAGGACTCGGACTTCATCGCCTTTGTCACGCGCGGCCCTAATCGTCGAAAGGATTATCATATCAATCCGGGCGACGAGATATTTTACCAGCTCGAAGGTGAGCTCAACTTACACTACCTCGAAAACCACAAGCACGAAGTTGCGGTGCTCCATGCCGGTGATATCTTTCTCTTGCCCAAGAACATACCCCACTCGCCGCGCCGCGCGGACGGATCGTGGACCTACGTGGTAGAACGCCAGCGCGGCAAACAAGAAATAGACAGATTTATCTGGCCGTGTGAAAAATGCGGCAATAATCTCTATGAAACTGAAGTTCGTTTCGACGATCCGGGCGACGCGGTCAGCCGCGCCACAAACTCGCTCAAGTCAAATCCCGCGTTGGTCACATGTAAGCAGTGCGGTGAAGTCTTGGATCTTTAGCGTCGATGGTCGCTATTAAATCGCCAGCCGAAGCTCAAGCGATTCTTCCGAATAGTTAAGGCTATAGATGAAGCTAGGATTTGGCCTGCAGCGCACGCCAGATCTTCGGCGGCGTGAGCGGCAGCTCTTGAATGCGCACGCCGACGGCGCGCGACACCGCGTTGGCCACCGCCGAAGCGACTGGAAGCAAACCACCTTCGCCAATTCCTTTCGAGCCGAACGGGCCCGGACCGTTGCCATTCTCGATTAGAATCGTGTCGAACTTATCCGGAACGTCGTCGAATCTCGGCACGCTATAATCCACCAGATTGCCGTTCAGCAGCTGGCCGTCTTCGTAGATCATTTCTTCCATCAGCGTATGGCCGATGCCGAACATTACCGCGCCTTCATCCTGTCCGATACACTGCTCGGGATTAATGGCTTTGCCGGCGTCACAGGCGGAAACATAATTTAACAGGCGGATCACGCCGGTGTCGGGATCGACTTCCACTTCCACGCCGCCCCAACCGACTTCCCAGAAGGTCGTCGTCGATCCTAATACAGCCTTGGCGTTTCGATTGTCTTTGTACAGGCCCTTGCCGATAATTTCTCCGGCCTTGCTGCCAAAAAAATCAACGATCACTTTACTGAAGGAAATAACCGGACGCTCGCCAACGACGACATGACCGTTGCCTAGTCTGAGGTTACTGGCCTTCTGTTTGAGAACCTTTGCAGCGCACTGCAGGAGTTGCTTTTTGGCATCCTGGGCCGCACGCAAGACCGCCGTACCCATGACGACCATAGAGCTGCTCGCGCTGGTGGAAATATCGTAGGGCGTCACATCGGTATCGAGCTGTGCCACGCCGATCTGATCCATGGGCACGGAAAGTTCTTCGGCGACTACCTGGCTCAAGGCTGTCCGCGGCCCTTGCCCTATTTCCACCGTTCCGGTGAGCAGGACCACGCTGCCGTCCGACGACATCTTCACCGTAGCGCCGGCGACTTTGTAGGTGCCGCCGGCGTCCTTGATGCAGCAGCTGATACCTTTGGCGCGATTGGGCTTTTTACTTTTTTCTTTCCACTTGATCGCATCGGCGACTTTCATCAGTCCTTCTTTGAGGTCGCAATCAACAGGCGTATCGCCGACCGTGTAGACATCGCCTTTCTTGAGCAGATTTTTGAGACGAAACTCCAACGGATCGAGAACGAGGCTCTCTGTGATCATGTCCATCTGCGATTCATACGCCCAGGTCACTTGCAGCGCGCCAAAACCGCGAAAGGCACCGGCCGGCACGGTGTTGGTATAAACACCGTAAGCTTCGACGTTCGCGTAAGGAATCTTAT
>VBKX01000433.1 GCA_005879435.1 Deltaproteobacteria bacterium | reverse complement strand
TCAGAGAAATGAGCAAAATGTTTTCGACGGAATGACAGAGCAAAAACTTTGGCGCAGAGACCGATGGATTTGAAAACGTGATTACGTTGGATGTAAGGATTTTTGTATCGGAAAGTGCTGAGTAACACAAATGTACGACTCGTCACCTGCTGGTCTTTAGTTCCTTTTCTTTCAACTGCTTCAGTAAGTCGTCGAAACTTCCCTTGGCCAGGAGTCGGTTAAATTGCGAACGGAAATTGACCACCAAGCTGATATCCTCCACCACAACGTCGTAGATTTTCCACTGACCGTCGATGCGACGTAGGCGGTAGTTGATCGTGGTTGGCTCACCCTTGTCCGAAACAATTTTTGTCATCACCTGGGCCCGCTCATTGTCGACGACTTCCTGGAGGAAAACAATTTTTTCGTCTCTGTAAGATCCGATCTTACCGACGTACGCGTTGCCGAGAAATTCCGCGAATGCCGCGACGAATTCATCTTCCCGCCCGGATGCAGTTTGCCAATGTTTGCCTAGGGATTGTTTCGCCATCTCGTACCAGTCAAAGCGCGGCATTAAAGCGCTGCGCAGCAATTCCTTGCGTTCCGCCTCCCCATTCGCAGTATTCGTGACAACCTTCAACACTTGTTCGACGGTTTGCTGAATCTGTGCAGTCGGCGTCTGGCCTAACGCGGCCGCGGGCATCACCCACGGCGCGAGTAACGTGTAGAAAACAACCAACTTGAACATGCATCGCATGACGGCCTCCTACGGAACAAAGCCGTAAACGCAATCGCAAGGCCAGGCGAAAATCGCGCCTTCTTAGTTCTAATGCGCGTTAGGCCGTCCGCGCCAACAATACACTGGTATCGGCACGGAGAGAACGAAACTTGCGCAGCAGGAAGTCGTGCGGCGCTACAAATGGTCCTTTCCGGGATTGGTCAATAGCGTTGGGGGGCGAGCATGCCGTCGTCCCTCGTTTTAGCCCGAGGAATCAGCTATTTGACGAAGAAGCGCAGCGACTGGCTAGTGTATCGCACCAGCGGTGAAAAGTAGACGCCGAAGAAAATTGTCAGCACCGTCAGCGGTATCAGGAGGGTAAAATTATTAACAGCGATGGAAACCGTTTTGTCCTCGGGGTTGGGCATGTCAAGAAACATCGTCTTGACGATTTTCGCGTAATAGTAGAGTGAGATGACACTGTTAATCGCCGCGACAAGAGCCAGCGCGCCGAATGCGCCGCCTTGCTTGAGCACAGCGGAGAATAGGAAGAATTTGCCAACAAACCCGGCGAAGGGCGGCAGACCCGTCAGCGAAAAGAGAAAAACCGCGAGGCACACTGCGGGAACGATCGCACCTCGCCAAGCCAATCCTCGATAGGTCTCGATGTCTTCATTGCCGGTCACGTTGGCGATCATGGCGACCACGAGGAAAGCACCCACGTTCATGATCAGATAGACGACGAGATAAAATAGGATCGCCGACAGGCCGTCGTTGTTCAACACGGCCAAGCCCATCATCATATAGCCTGCGTGGGCAATACCAGAGTACGCGAGCATGCGCTTGAGATTGCGCTGGTTGAGCGCGCAGAGATTACCGAGGGTCATGGTGATCATGCTCAAGAACAATAACACCTGGGGCCATTCAACGCCCGAGAGAAATGCCCAATCGCCGCTCGGCAGCGCGCGGGAGACGCCCGGGAAAAAAAAGCGAATCATGATGGCGATACCAGCGGCATTGGAAGCCACGGATAAGAACGCCGTGAACGGCGTCGGCGCGCCTTGATACACGTCCGGCGACCACATGTGAAACGGTACGAAAACGATTTTGTAACCGAAACCGGCCAAGATGAAAATAAAAGCCATGAACAACGACGCCTTGTTGAACGGGGATTGGCTAAGCGCCGCCTGTATCGCGGCATAATCCAAGCTGCCGGTCATGCCGAAGATCCAACTCATCCCATAGATCATCGTTCCCGAGGCGACGCCGCCGTAAATCAGATATTTCAAAGCCGCTTCGCTGGAGCGGCGGTTATGCGGCAAAAAACCGGTGAGAACATAGGAAGTCAGACTGACCAGTTCCAGCGAGAGATAGGCCATCAGCAGATTGCTCGACGAGGCCATGAAAAACATGCCGAGAGTACAAGTCAACAACAAGGTGTAATACTCGCCTTCGTGCACCTGCTTGATTTCGTTGCTGCTGAGCGACATCCAGATGCACAGAATCGTCGCGGCTAGCGCCACGACTTTGAAGAAAAGGCTGAAATTGTCGAGAATCATCATCCGGTGGAACAACCAGCCGGGCTGAGCGCTGTAAAGATCCAAGGTCGCGATCAGCGCACCGAAGCAGCCGATTAGAGCGATCATGGCGATCCCGCGCGGGCTCCGCGCGACGAGGTCGACAACGATTAGCAGCAGTATCGTCGCGGAGAGAATAAACTCCGGGTAAAAAAAGCTAAGGCTGGCGACGTTCTTAAGATCCATGGCCAACTTCTAGAGATGCGGAATGACGATTTGATTGATTTGGTCTAACGATGCGCGCAACAAATCCAACACCACACTCGGATATACGCCGACGACGATCACGATCACACCCAACGGCACCAACGTGAACATCTCGCGACCATTGATTTCCGGCATCTTCAAATATTTTTCATTGGGCGGGCCGAGATAAACGCGCTGGATAGTCCAGAGGAGATATCCCGCGGTCAGAATCACACCGCTGGCGCCGAGAATCGTCAACACCGGATACTTCTGCCAGGTACCGAGCAACACCAACACTTCCGAAATGAATCCTGACAGCCCCGGTAATCCCATGGACGCGAAGAACGCTAGTGCCGTGACGCCGGTGTAAACAGGCATGATCGCGGCCAAGCCGCCAAAACCGTCGATTTCACGATGATGCGCGCGGTCGTAGATCACGCCGACCAAAAGGAAGAGCATGCCGGTGATGGTGCCGTGATTGAACATTTGCAGCACCGCGCCGTTGAGCCCCTGCGTCGTAAAGCTCGCCATGCCGAGCATCACGTAACCCATATGGCTTACGCTCGAGTAGGCGACCAGTTTTTTAAGATCCTTTTGAGCCATGGCGCAAAAGGCGCCGTAGATAATGTTCCAAGCACCGAGCGCACCCAATAAAATAAATGCCATATCCGCGGTCGCGGCGGGCAGCATCGGGAAGTTGATTCGGAGGATGCCGTACGTGCCCATCTTGAGCAGCACCCCGGCAAGTATGACAGAAATCGCCGTCGGCGCTTCGACGTGCGCGTCAGGCAACCAGGTATGGAATGGAAAAGCCGGGATTTTGATAGCGAAGCCGATGAACAGCGCCATCCAAACGACATGCTGGAAACCCCAACGCAGTTGATGAAATGGCCAGATCGGCAAGACTTCGGTGCTGTACCTATTGGCCTGCGCCATCAAGATGCGCATATCGAACGTGTGCGGATCGACGGCGAAATAGAGCGCGAGGATCGCGAGCAGCATCAGGACGCTGCCGAACAGAGTGTACAGAAAGAATTTAATCGCAGCATATTCGCGTCGCGGGCCGCCCCAGATGCCGATCAGAAAGTACATCGGCAGCAGCATGACTTCCCAAAAAACGTAAAAGAGAAAAAAATCCAGGGCACAAAAGACTCCCATCATGCCAGCGTCGAGCAAAAGAAACAGCGCGAAGTAACCCTTGACGGCTTTTTCGATTCCAAAGGAAGCGAAGATACAGAGGAAACTAAGTAATGCGGTCAAAAGCACCATGGAGATGCTCAAGCCGTCGACACCCATCGTGTAACTAATGTTATAGCTGGGAATCCAAGTGTAATCTTCGATAAATTGAAAACCGGCCTTGGCGCGATCGAAATTTTTAAACAGCCAGACGGCCATGAGCAGCGGAGGTACCGTTGCGGCCGCCGAAACCCAGCGGATCAGCTTGGCGTTATTGGGGAGCGCGAGCACGATCGCCGCCCCGGCAACGGGAATAAAGGTCATGTAGGTGAGCACGTTTTCCATCTGCTAGATTCTCCCTAGAGCTCAGCTCGCGTAACGCAATTTGGCGATGATGAGCAGCACCACCGCGATCAAAATGCCGTAAAGATAACTGTTGATGTTGCCGGTCTGGACTCGGCGAAACTTATTGCCGATGCCGAAAGTGATATTGGCGACCGCATTGACCATGCCGTCGATGATGTACTGGTCGAACAAACCGTTGAGCCAAGCGGCGAACCGGACCAAAGCCGCCGAGCCGTCGACGATGCCGTCGATAATATACTGGTCGAACAATGAACCTAGGCGCGCCAGCAACAAAGTGCCGTTAACGAAAATCACCTGGTAAATTTCATCGAAATACCATTTGCGGTCGAATAAACGATAGAGGAAACCGCCCGCAAGATTTGCGAAGATCTCCGGTGAGAGTGCTTCACGGCGATACATGAGATAGGCGATAAACGCGCCAAACGAAGCCACCGATACGGATACTGCCATCAAACCCCACTCGAGCGCGTGTGAAGCATGCGCTTCTTCATCCGCGTGAATGACGGGTTCCAGCCACTGGGCGAACTGGCTGCCGCCGAGCACGCCGGGAAGGCCGATAAAACCGGCGAACACCGCGCCGATCGCTAAGACCACCAACGGCAGGGTCATGACCTGGGGTGATTCGTGCAGGTGCTCTTGGGTATAGTGATCGGCCCGGCACTTGCCGTAGAAAGTCATGAAGAGCTGACGGAACATATAGAAAGCCGTCAGGCCCGCGCCGCACACTGCAAAAAACCAGATACCCCAATGTTCGTTAGAAGCGGCCAGCCAAAGTATCTCGTCTTTGGAGAAGAAACCTGCGAAGGGCGGGAACCCGGCGATCGCCAGCACGGAAATAAAGAACGTGATGAACGTCACGGGCATCCAGGCCTTGAGTCCGCCCATCTTGCGCATGTCCTGTTCGTGATGCATGGCGTGGATCACGCTGCCCGAGCCGAGGAACAAGCAGGCTTTGAAAAACGCGTGGGTCATTAGATGAAAAACCGCCGCAGCGTAGCCTCCAACACCGATGCCGATAAACATGTAGCCGAGTTGGCCGCGACCAGAGCGGTTGCCACACCGATCACGGCAATCACATGTAAAGTTGCCGGCGCCATGGAAAAGAAGACATTCATGCGTGCCGTCATATAAACGCCAGCGGTCACCATGGTGGCGGCATGGATCAGCTCGCTGACTGGAGTCGGTCCGGCCATGGCGTCCGGCAACCAGACGAAGAGCGGAATCTGCGCTGATTTACCGGTGGCGCCGACAAAAAGAAAAAGCGTCACCAGTGTCACAACCGGCCAACCCCAGAGCATCGAATCCTTGATCGTCGGCGCCCACTTAACCATTTCGCGAAACGTGAGCGAGCCGTGACCCTGAGCATCGAGCGTCCAGAACAGCAAGAACATGCCCAATACGAAACCAAAGTCACCGACGCGGTTGACGATGAACGCTTTGTTGCCGGCCCTGGCGTTAGCGTGATCGGTGTACCAAAAGCCGATGAGCGCGTAGGAGCACAATCCCACACCTTCCCATCCGACGAAGAGCACGAGCAAGCTGTCGCCTAAGACCAGCGTAAGCATCGCCGCGGTAAATAAATTCAGATAAGCAAAGAACCGCCAAAAGGCTTTGTCGTCGTGCATATAGCCCGTGGCGTAGATGTGAATCAGCCCGCCGATACCGGTGACCACGAGAATCATCACGGCGGAGAGCGGATCGATCAGAAAAGCCATGTCGACTTTAAGCGAGCCCAGCTGGATCCAAGAATAAAGATTATCGATGAGAAAGCGCTTTTCCGCTTCGAGCCCTTTCAGAACAAAAAAAGCGTATAACGACAAACCGAAAGCGATCACTACAGGCGCGCACGCGAGCAACGCTATGGCGCCTTTGCCAAAGCTCTTCTGGATCTTCGCGCCCAGCAAACCGTTGACGATCGCGCCGAGCAACGGCAAGAACACGATCCAGCGAATGAAGTCAGTCTGTATCGGATTATCCATCTAATCTTTCAACCGTTGAACTTTTGAACGCTTGACTCGTTGAACGAACTATTCTTTCAGCGTCTCCGCCGCTTCGACATCGATGGTGTGGAAGAGTTGGAAGATCGCCAGCACGATGGCCAAACCGACCGCCGCCTCGGCAGCAGCGAGCATGATCACGAAAATGGCATAGATTTGTCCGTCGGCATTGCCGCTGCTGAAGTGAGAAAACGCCACGTAATTGATATTGGCGCTGTTGAGAATCAGCTCGACGCCCATGAGCACGCTGATGGCGTTACGCCGAGTCAAAACTGTGAACAATCCCAGAGAAAAGAGAATCGCGCTGATGATGAGATACGAAGAGAGCTCGTTGGGCGACATGGCTACTCTTTAATTTCCTTGCGCGAAAGCACCACAGCGCCGATCAACGCCCCGAGCAAAACCAACGATGCCAACTCGAATGGCAGTAAATAAGTGTATAAAAACAAATCTCCGATCGTAGCCGTCGTGGCCGCGTACACGACTTCTTTGGCCCTAACCCACGGCGTAACTTTGATAGTCGCGATCAACAGATAAACTAGCACGCCGATGATGATCAACGCGGGAATTCTTCCGGCGGCGCGGTTGGTCACCTCGACGTCGGTGATGCGATGCGTCAGCATGACAGCGAACAGAATCAAAACGAGAATGCCGCCGACGTAAATCAAGACCTGTACCGCCGCCACAAAGTCGGCGCCGAGGAAGATATAAATGCCGGCGACGCCCATGAACGTCCCGAGCAGCGAGAACGCGGAATAGATGATGTTTCTGGAAAACGCCACCATCGCGGCGGAACCCACCGTAATGAGAGCGATTAGATAGAAAACCGCCGTCGATACCGTCATAGCTTTTCGAACTGTTGGGATCTCGGAAAATTGAAGACGTTCTGGCTCAAATACCGGAAGATCCAATTAGGATCAAGGGGTGGGTCTATAACAACCTCGCTCGCCGCCCCGTTCCCCGCCTATCCCTCCTCGGTTGCGCTCCCCCCTCCATCCGGCGTAGCGAACTCATCAAGGTACTTCAGTCCGATATCGACTTTTGTTACCAGTTTCGGATCCGTTTCCCCGCCTTTTTTCGGCTTATACAAATTCTGCGGCTGTGGCGCGAAGTGCCGCACCAGCCCCGCCGGATTGTAACTCGCCCCTTCGAATTCTTGTGAATGACGAATGGCTCCGGTCGGACAGGCCTCGGAACAAAGCCCGCAGTACATGCACTTGCACACGTCGATATCGAAGTGAGTAAATTGGCGCACCTTGGTCTCTTTGTTCATCTCGATGCCGATCGTGATGCAGGTGATCGGACAGTCTCTTTCGCAAGCCAGGCACCCCGTGCAAATATCCATATCGACTTCGAGGATGCCTCGGTAGCGGCGCGGCAAGGTTTCCTGGATCGGCACCGGAATCTT
>VBKX01000434.1 GCA_005879435.1 Deltaproteobacteria bacterium | reverse complement strand
ATACTTGACACCGTCGATCCGACGGCTCTTGGGATCCACGTCGTCTTTCGGGATATCGACGCGTAGCGAATCCGGTGAGCCCTCGTCGGCTTTGCCGAGCGCCTTCTGAAAGTTGAGCTGGCCGTCGCGCGATAGAAACCAGTTGATGAATACCTTAGCGGAGTTGGCATGCGGCGCCTGGTTGACCAGCGTGAGAATCGCCTGTCCCGCGCTCAAACCGGCGCCTTCCTTCATTCGACCGAACATGTCGACAGGAAGGCCTTGGCTGTTGGCCTTTTCGACGCCTTCACACCAGATGCAGATGGGAAATTTGCCGGCCGCGAGCCAATCCAATCCCTGGCGCCGGTCGCGAAACAGCGTGATGTCGGTCTCGCCGAATAGCTTTCGGACAAACTCCGGACCCATTTCCGGACTGTAGTAGAACAACCGGATCGCGCTGCCGCCGGTGCCCGGCAAGCGGATGTCGCGCGCGAGGATTTTTCCCTTCCATTTGGGCTTGAGAAAATTCCAAAACGACGTGAACTCCTTGGGCTGAACCAACTGTGTATTATAGGAAATCTGGCCGAGCTGAGCGGATGCGACGTACCTGAAGAGATACTGTCTCTCGGGATCGCTATAGGTGTGCTTGCCGCGCCACCATTTGGATTCGTCGACGACTTCGGGAAGCAACAGAACCGGCTTGATGGGATCCAAATACTTCGCTTGCTTGAAGTCGTTACTGGGCAGCACACCGACCATGAATACATCCGCCAGATATTTTCCGGCGCGCCGCTCGGCGCTAAAGCGCCGCTCGAGATCGTTTTCTATGCCGCTGACCACCGAGAGCTTGATGTCGGGAAAGGCCTTTTCAAAAGCGCCGGTCGCCAGCACCGGCGCGTAGGTGCTGTGAACGTAAACCGTGACTTGACCTTCTTTCTTCGCCGCCTGAACGGTTCGCTCCCATTCTTGTTGCCAACCCTCCGCCGCTCGTGCGGCGGAGAAACAAGCAAGGCAACCGAACGAAATTAATAGAAGTGCAAGTGCTCGGAGCAAGCGAATCGAGCTACTCGACATAGATAACGCTCGGCACGTGATCTCGGATCTCTCCACTCTTGACCAACCTTTCAACGACGTCGACATGCACCCATCGGTTTTGCGCTTCCTGGCGGATCAGGTTCGGTAGCGCTTCGCCTCGCTGGGACTTTTCGATCGTGCTTAGCCAGAGCTTGCGCACTTGAATGACGCCGCGGTCGGAATAGGCAAGATGCTCGCGGCTACGATCGACGATCGCTCCCTGACTCTCCTGCGCCGCGTTATCCTGGCCGTTGATCGTCGCCATGTCGTACTGCTTGCGCGTACCGCGCATGAGCGGCGGCGGCTTTGGCCTAGCCTGTTTTTCTTCGTTGCCACGCTTCGCCGAACCGTGCGGGAAAAACTTCAAAGTAAAAGTCCTCGTCGTGAAATCGTCGATCGGCATACGCCATGCGACATCGACCATCTCCCTCAGTGGATCGCCTGGAAGAGAACCGCCATGATGCACGACCATGATCGGCGGTACGTACGCGACCTCGCGATGCCATTCGGTGCCCGGCTCGGGACCTTTGCGACGCGCGACGTAATAAGCCATGGTCTCGCTTGCAACGACATTGAAGTCCGGCGTTTCCATCCATTCCGGCGCGGCGGGCAAACCATGCACAGCCCGTCCATGCAGAATCGTCGCGTGCACGGGATCGAGAGCATTTTCTAGTTGCTGCATGTAATTGCACTCGCGCACGTAGCCGGAAAACTGACGCTCGCCATCGTCGCGCGCGAGAAAGTGATAGTTCGGCAACACGGGCGGCTGACCCGATCCCATGTATGCCCAGATCATGCCGCCCAGCTCGCGCGCAGGATACGCTTTGAGCGTAATCTTGTCTATGAAGTTGCTTCCCGGCGGCTCGCCGGGTTGTTCCAGACAACGCCCATTCACGTCGAACACCCAGCCGTGATAACAGCAGCGAATTCCACCAGCCTCGATCCAACCATAGTCGAGCGAAGCGCCGCGGTGCGGGCAAGTCGGCTCGGTCAAACCGACGCGGCCGAACTCGTCGCGAAACAGCAGCAAGTCCTCGCCGAGCCAGCGCACGAGCCGGGGCGCCTCCGAGTTGACTTCACTCGACAAGCCGACCGGCAGCCAATATTTGCGCAGCGTTTCCCCCGCCGCCGTGCCCGGTGCGACTTTCGTGAGCATTTCATTTTCAACATGATCCATAGGTCTACCTCACTCGAATTGCAGCCTCCGCATACCGTGTTTGAAAAATTCTGTCAAAAGCGACTCACCGCCAATATCAATCCATGAAGACTCCGCGTCGCTCCGCCTGAATCCCAGTCTAGCCGCACATAATCCCCTACTGATAAGTCGTCCTTGTGTTTGGCTTCGGAGCAACAAACTCCTCGCTGGAAACTTCCACATTACGGACTGACACACATGCATGCAACTTTCGCCCTTAATCATCGTTCGAGGGTTTCTTTTCCGACTATTGCGAGCAGCGTCGCGGACAGCAACAACAGGGGCGCGTAGACCAAAAACGGTGTGCCGGGATTGAACGCGTTTGCTAAATAACCGCCGATCAGCGGCGCAACGCTGCTGCCCATTTCCGCAATCGTGCGACGCAATGCCTGCAAGCGCCCGCGCACATGAGACGGCACGACGTCGTACGTCGACGTCGCCAAGGAGCCGAGGGATAATCCCTGGGCGACGCCCGCGACGCCGACGAGAATGCCAAGCTGCGTAAAACTGCTGGCCATGGGAATAACTAAAAAGATCAAACCGGGAATGCCGGTGCTCGGCACCGTACACCATTTCCGTCCGACGCGGTCCATGAGAAAACCCGCCGGGATGATCATGACAAAGACAATCATGCCGGATATTGTAAAAAGCATTCCGACTTGGGTGGGTGTCAGTTGCAGGTAATAACCCGCATAGAGCGGCAGCATGCTCTGCACAATCACGCGCTGCGATTGATTCGCTAGTGTCGCGAAGGCGAGCGCGCGATAGGTTGCTCGCAGATTGGGCTGAATTTCGTGATAAAGATTTTTCAGCGTGCTAAGTCTCCGCGTGATCGACGCCGGGCTCCAGCCTCTCGATGCGTTCTTCACCTTCTCAGGCGCGGGAGGCACTGGCGAGTCAGGCACGAGAAAGCCGAATGGCACCGAGATCGCGCTTGCAACGGCATAGCCGGCGAAAGCGGCCTCAAAGCCGAACATATCTGTGAGCCAGCCGCCGATAAACGGAGAAAAAGCCGCGCCGATCGTGTACACGCCATGTAAACTGCTGATCACCCGGCCGCGTTGATTGCGGTGTGCTAAATCGATTCCCGCGACCTCGCGCGCGGTTCCCCACAAACTGTCGGCGCCACCTATGAGCAAAGCTAAGAGCAAAATCAAGGACAACCACGGCGCCCACAGGACCGCCAATGCCGCTGCGCACGCCAGGAGCGGCCCGCTGACCAGGGCCACGCGAGTTCCCATCCGATCGAGCAGCACTCCCGCGACCACCGTACCGATAAACTTGCCGATCGCAAAGGCGGTCACGATCTGCGCCGCCGCTCCCGCCGAGACACCGAACTGCGTCGCCAGCACGGGAATTGTCGGAATGACCATCGCCCAGGCGCCGGAAAGGAACGTACCGGCATATAGCGCGCCAAGAGCGCGCACAGTGGGATTGCCTAGAGCTGGATGGAACATGCGAAATGCGAGACTGCGTTTCGGCTACTTCGACGCGACGCTGTATTTGGTATTCAAATCGGCCAAGAATTTTTCGGTGAGATCAGCGGTCGCATCCGGCGGCAGAGTTTTCAAGTCGTCGATGAGGAGCTTTAAGGTCGGCGCCAGCTCGGCGAGCGCGGCGTCCCTGTATTTGCCTTTCGAACTGGCGACGGTACGTCGGGTAACGTGACAACAGTTCCAGAACCCTCTGTTTCGCGTCCTCCGCCGGCAGGGACGCGAAGATCGGCTCCGCTTCCGCCGCCAGCGCATTCAATTCGCGCGATAGTTTGCGTTCCACGCTCAACGACTCGACTGCGTTTTGCCAATTCGCCTCATCGCCTTTTTGGCGAAAATAAGCGACCGCGGAGAGCGAACCCAACGGCGTCACAATCGCCTCCTCCACTTCCCAGGGCAGCGCGAAATTGACATCGCCGTGCAAGTCCTCGTGCAACACCACCATCACCCGTCGCACGATCGGTTGAGCGGCAAAGCCGATAGTCGCCACCGAACGAGAGTCGGCGAACTCGTTTCCCTGTCGATAGTAAACGCTATACCCGTCGACACGGTAAACCTGCTCGACTTTGAGTCGTTCTTTTTCCGCGCTAAAACCGATCGCCGTGTGAATGTCGATGGGTTTGTGCAGTGCCAGGGTGCCGGCGCGTTGCATCCAAAGCCACAACATCGACAACGCCGGACCCTCCTGGCTGGTCCGGCTCAGCGCCGGCGTCGGCTCGATGCCTAGAGTTTTACCGAACGCTTTGACGTCGTCGACGAGGCCCGCTGTTTGTCTCAATTGCGTATCGGTTCCCGTGTCGGCCGGCTGGAACGTTGAGCAAGACGAAAGACTGAGAACGACTGAAATTGCCGCCACGATACCGGCGAAAGCGCTAAGCCGGTATCGTGGCGAATCATCGGACGGGAACATTCCAAAACTTACGCTAGACGGGATCACATCGCGAACAGCGTAGAAAGCGGCGCTTTACGCGGGATCTGCCCCACTTCGACGAGCAGCTCCATTTCCGCTTCGGCGACGCGCTGCTCTTTTTCCGTGAAGGTGAATTCGATCCGGGGATAGCGCGCCGAGGCGAGCAATGCTTCCTTGTCGCCGCCGTACCGCTCGATAAAAGCATCGCCGACTTCTTCGAGATGAGCTTCACTGTAAGCAAATGACTCGCGGAACGCTTTGAGCAAAGTATCTTTGATGCCCGGATGCTGTCGCAACAAATCCTCGCGTGCCGCGACCATGTGTTTGATGATCTCGTCGAAGCCGTGAAGCTTCTTCCATGCCTCGCCGTCGGTGTATAAACAGCGTATCCCCGGCGCGACTTCGCCACGAAAAAAGAAATGGTCGAGCAGCACCACCGCATCGGCGTTGCCGCTTTGTAAGACGTCCAGCAGTTTTTCCTGCGGATAGGATTCCCATCGCAGTGTTTTATCGTCGACGCCATAGACGCGCCGCAGCAAGTACTGGTGAATCGCGTGCAGCCCCTGATGCGTCGCGATGAGCCTCCCTTCGAGATCTTTGGGCGTCTTGATCGCGCCATCCGCGCGCACGAACACGCCGTTGCCTTTCATCGTTGACTTCCACTCCGTCGCCAGCCCGATGATCGGCGCGCCTTGCAGCTTGCGCCGGAGAAAATTCGGCAGGTAGAGATTCGCCGCTTGCACGTCGCCGCGGATCAAAGCCTCTTCTTGATCCTTGCTCGGCGGATCCGGCAGCTCGATGACTTTCATGTTGATGCCGTCCGGCTTCACCTTTTCCACGGCCAGCGCGTAGTAAGTGCGAAACATGCAAAAGCGGTTGCGATAATGGGCAAACGTAATATCCATTTCACTCCCCAAAGTGAGACCTTATGTGTAATTGAACAGTCCGAAGAAATCTGTGCCTTTCGTTCAAAGTTCAAGGTTCAAAGTTCAACGACAGAAAACTCTCCGGTCCGACCTTGAACCTTGAACCTTGAACTGGACATTAAGATTTCGCCACCTCTTCCTTTTTCCTGTTGCAGATATCCAGCGCCGCCATCGCGTAAACTTTCGTACAGTTCACCATGTTTGTAATGCCCACTCCGCGGCGTATTCCGGTCGGCGAATCCCATTCCTCTCCCGCTTTGGTCTCCGTCGGATCGACCAGGTGCGTGCCGAATCCCGGGCCATAAGTAATCGCCGGCACGCCGTAAGCATTGATGCGCGAGCCGTCACTGGTGATACCGTAACGAATGGGTTTCGCGTAAGGCACCGGTTGGTTGAAAACCACCCTGTGCGCCCGCTCCATCGTTTTCACCAGCGGCTCACTCTTGGAAATTTCATACCCGGGCGTGGTGAGATAGAGCTCGACGCGAACGTCGAGAATATCGCTCTCGCGCTTTTTCACCTTTTCACAAACTTGTTCGATGTCGCGCTTGATCGCCAGAGGTACCGCGCCGGGCAGCATCTTGACGATGACAAAGATGTCCGTCGTCGGACGCGTGCCGGGCTTGAAGGCGTTGCCGCCGTCGATGGCGCCGATCTGCACCGTGGGTAACATAAATTTATGGGGATGCTTGCGCTGGTATTCTTTTTCCCAATCTTGAATCGCTTGGGCCACCTTGCAAGCGGCGAGGACGAACTTCGTCGCCTTGCCGTCGACGCTGACACGCGCCCAGAGCAGACCGGAGTTGCCGATCTGCAGCTGCAACCCGGTCGGTTCGCCGATGATGCACATATCGGCCATCACGCCGTGGTCCATCAGATAGCGCGCCCCGACGCCGGCCCCGCGGTAAGTCTTACCGTGGAATCTGCCAATCTGCGCCTTTTCGATCTCGCCGACCACGCCGGCGATGATCAGGTCGCCCTTGAGCTTGACGCCGGCCTTTTGGATCGCCGCCACCGCTTCGATGTAACAGGGAAACGCCGCCTTCATATTCACCAGGCCGCGGCCGTAGATGCGGTCCTCATCGACCACCGTCTCCTGGGGATTGTCGAAGTGGTCCATGTGCGCGTTGAACATCAACGTCGCGCCGCCGCCGGTGCCCTTGAGCGTCCCCACGACATTGGGACGGCCGTCCTCGACGTACTGATACTCGACCTGCATGCCGAGCTTCTCGAGCTCGCTGCCAAGGTACTTGGCGACATTTTCTTCGTCGCCTGTAATACTCACGGTGTTAGCGAGATTGCACGCCAACTCAACAATCCTCTCCCGATCGACTTGTTCTAGGACTTCTTCCATCAAGCGCTCCTTTGCATTCTGGCGTAAAATTTGTAAGTGGAGATTTTTTTCTAGCACACACGCGCGACTCGTGACAACAATTCGAGTTGACGCCCAGGATATATTTGCCTAGATTGGATCTTTCATGATGATCGGCTTGGACATCGACGGCGTGCTCGCGAATTTCATCACGCCTTTCTTGCAAATGCTCGAACGACGCACCGGCAGGGGGTCCATCGATCCGGCATCCGTCACCGATCCAAATTTCATGCAGCACCCTTTCCTGACAAAAGAAATCGTCTTGGAATGCATGGAAGCGGTGTCCTATGATCCGGAATTCTGGCGCACACTGGCGCCCCTGCCGACTCCGGAGCAATGGCAGGCGCTCGATCAAATCGCCGGCGACCACGACATCGTCTTCATCACCCATCGCTGGGTGCGCGACACCTACGACATCAGTCAGGTAACTTGCGATTGGCTCCGTTACCACGGAGTGGCTGATCCGATCGTGCATTTTACCCAGGACAAGAAATCCGTGCTTGTGCGCGAGTTGAACATCGGACTTTTCGTCGACGATCGCCACGAGAATTGCCAGGACGTTGCCACTGAAACCGATGCATTGGTTCTCATGCCGCACCGGCCGTACAATCAAGAGTTCGATCACCCAAGAGTTCGTCGGATTCAACAACTCGACGAACTCTTCGATTACTTGTCCGACAAATAGAGACGCCAATGGGAGCTATCGACGGTAAGATCGTGATCGTCACCGGAGGCGGCGGTGGCATCGGCGGCGCGATCGCTCGGCGCTTCGCGCGCGAAGGCGCGAAGCTGGCGATTGTCGACATCGATGGCGATGCGGCAAAAAATTGCGTGAATAACATCACTGCGGCGGGCGGCAATGCGATAGCGCTCGTCGCCGATGTCACCAACAAACAATCGGTCACCGACATGGTCCAAGCGACGCTCGACCGATGGAATCGTGTCGATATTCTAGTCAACGTCGCCGGTGGCGCGGAACGAAAGCCCGTGATCGACATGACCGCGGCGGATTGGGACCACGTCGTCGACATGAATTTGAAGTCGGTTTTTCTTTGTTCTCAAGCGGTTCTACCCGCGATGCTCAAGCAACACTACGGCAAGATCGTAAACATTTCCTCGATCTACGGTTTCACGGGAAATGCCACCCGCTCCAGCTACGCCGCGGCAAAAGCTGGGGTCGCGGCTTTTACCAAGTCTCTGGCGCTCGAACACGCCCAAGACGGCCTGAATATCAACGCCATCGCTCCCGGCCGGATCGAAACACCGCGGGTGCGCGGACACTACAGTGATGAAGCTTGGGCCGCCGCCGTAGCGCAAATTCCCATGGGCCGAACTGGAACACCCGACGAAATCGCCAGCGCGGCGCTCTTCCTCGTCACCGACGAAAATAAGTACATCACCGGACAAACCATCCACGTGAACGGCGCCTGGCTGAATTGGTGAAGAAAAGGCCGTTCAAAGTTCAAGGTTCAACGTTTTTCACGAACGGCTTGAACATTAGGATCTCTCGGCGACCTGGAATAATCGGAACTGCTAAATGATTGAAACGAGTTTTCTGAATTCACTTTGAACTCTTGAACGTTTGAACCTTGAACCACCGATGAAGGAGGAAAGAAGATGTACGGCTGGCGAGCAAAAATCGGTCACGTCGCGCCGTCGCGCGGCGACACGTTGGTTTACGAATTCTATCAGATGCTGCCCACGGGCTTTATGATTCTGAACAGCACCGGCGCGATCCGGCAGCTGGTCGACGCCGACTTCGAGCGCCAATTGCAGCGCATCGAAGAGGCTGCGGCGGATCTGGTCGACAACAAGTGCGACTCGATCATCATCGGCGGCTCGCCGCTCTTTACCAAGTTGGGTTATGGCAGCGACGCGGAGATGGGCAAAAAGCTCACCGCCAAATTCGGTGTGCCGGTTTCCCCGGGCATCACCGGTGAAATCGAAGCTTTAAAATCTCTAAATCTGAAGAAGTTGGTCGTGGCGACACCGCACGAAGATACGCTCAACGAACGGATGAAAGCGTTTCTCGAAGCCTCGGGCTTCAAGGTGCTGAAAATTCAAGGCTACGGTGTGCGAAAAAACGCCGACCTGACCGACATGGACGAGCACTCCGCGTATAAAATCGCCAAGCGGCTTTACGAACAGGCGTCGGAAGCCGACGGCGTCTTTGTCCCCTGCCCGCGCTGGCCGACGATTACGGATGTCGATTTGCTCGAACGGGAAATCGGCAAGCCGGTGGTCACAAGCTGCCAAGCGTATATTTGGCACGCGCTGAAGATGGCCAAGGTGAAACAGGAGGTAACCGGCTTTGGCCGGTTGATGGCGTCCTTATCGAACTGACTCGCTCCCGTATACGAATGAGTCATCTTGAGCGTGTAGCGAAGGATCTCGTCTTAGGCAGAGATTTCTCGTTCGCTTTCGAGGTAATAGCTCTAGAGCGGCTAGATTGCACGGTATTCGTTCAGGGAATCGAGCTGCAACTATTTTCTACTGCCGAAGACTTCTTTTAGAAGATCGGTAGCGCGCGCCGCG
>VBKX01000432.1 GCA_005879435.1 Deltaproteobacteria bacterium | reverse complement strand
ATGACCTCGCGCTCTTAATATCGCTCTGAGTGAAGTCGTGACAGTCAAAATTGTCAATTCGGGATCGATTGTAAATAGACGTTGTCAACATATGTCGGAGCGTCTCGCTAACTTGCTGAAATATTGACTGTCGAATATGGCATCTCCCTTGCTGTACGTTCTCTTTAACTCGCGTTCAGGAAGGAAAGCCATGGCCAGAATCGTAAACGAACCATTTGCTCCAAAGAGACGGGTTCTAAACAAGGGTACTTCTCGGAATGGGTGGTGGCGCGGATTCTTTGCTCTTGTCACTCTGACTTTCCTGAAGAGCCACTCTTAATATCGATCCGGGATCGCCTCTCCTTTCACGACGCTGACCTGACGGCTCACAACGCAGTGACGCCACTTCCTCAAGCTGCTTTCTGAGCTTTATTTCTAATTCAAGCAACTGGTCTCTGGCCCTTCGATAATCCTCCGTCTCTCTAGGGAATTGGTTTGAATGAAATGTTCCCATCCCGCCTCCTCGTTAGATCATAAAGCGTTGCTGACCTTATCTTGCTTTGAAACAATGCCGCGCTAATTTTTTCTATAGTGACTTGTCGTAGCTATCGTAACGACGCAGCCATGCCATCGGGTACGACAAAGCGTCTTCATCGCGGCCCTTAGGCCCTAGGTCGAGATAGTGGTAGGCTCCATTTAACATGTCCAGCCCGCGCGAGTGGAAGATGCCGCCATTGTTATCAAGATAGAAGACACTAATTCCAGGAGCCTCCTCCACCGGGAATTTCGACGCGGTGTAATTGTAAACCATCTCGCCCTTCTGCATTTCTTCCGGCGTGAAGGATACTTGATAGTCGCAATTGAAATCTGTGTCCAACGACGATACCCATTTGAACGTCCAACCCATGCGCTTTTTATAATCTTCCAGCTTTTCTATCGGGGCCTTTGATACCGCCACCATGGTTACATCGCGATGGTTCAGATGAACGATAATCCCGTTAAAATTGTCCGCTCAGAACGAACAACTCGGACATCCCTCATTCCAACTCGGATGAAACATGAAGTGATAGACGATTAGTTGACTTCTTCCCGCAAACAATTGCGATAGACTCTCCTTGCGTTCACCAGCTTCAAAAATATATTCTTTTTCGACCCGCTCCCACGGGAGGTCGCACCGCTGCTGACTCAATTGATCGCGCAGCCAAGTGAATTCTTTCTCCTTCGCTAAGTGCTCTTTGCGAGCCGCCAGCCATTCATCATGGGAAACGACTTTGTGATTTGCCACCACATTCGAAATTCTAGAGTCAACTAAGAATCCCGTGCTGCCGTCTGGCTACAGGGCCAGGGCCGTGAGCTATCGCGGAGCGCCGGATGATGCTTGCTGCTTATTGGGTCGCGAGTCTCGTCGAGTGGATTTCCGAAAACTAACCTAGCATTCGTACCAATCGACGCTGGCCCGCGTGGGATTCAAAGCTGATGCTCATGTATAGTCGAACCGCCCCGATTGCTTGACTCACTCTGCCATGAAACCAAAGAGGGGGCCGGAAATTGTTGCCTATCGTGCTTCAAAGGTCGATTTTTGACCGTAACCTTACAACGAAAACCGACCTTCTCTTAGCTTCCAGACGACGGTTAAGTCGCGCCACAGTCAGTCTTTTTCGTATCTTCAAGGTAAAGTGGCCCCGTCTATCGCGCAGATGGCCTCGCTTTTGCTCGCTGCTACATATCTGAATCTATCACCGCTACCGCCTGTGGTTCCCGGTGATGCAGCAAACATAGACTCGATTTGTGTAGGTGGAAAATGAATAACAATGGACCGACACATTTTAGAGGGTTACCTCTCGTAGTTGTTGTTGCAGAAGAAGATGCGATTGGGAGGGCAACCCTGGCTGCCCTTTTGAGCTGCGACGGCTACCGAGTTTTCCAGGCAGAGAACCTGAACGCGGCAATTTCTTGTCTCCATAGAATTAATGATCTCACCGTGCTCTTTGCTGATCTTGATATGCCGGGATGGAAATCGCTGGTGGGTTACGCGATAAATACTTCGCCCGACACTTTCGTGATCGCTATGGCGGAAAATGATGCCGTTCCCGAAATTTCAGATTTGAGGCGGTACGGCATCCAAGCATTTTTGCAAAAACCTCTCTTGTACAATGATGTGCGGCAGGCACTCAGCGCCACGGTAGAGAAACCACGCGCCGCTTGATTTAACCTAGTCCCGCTATTCCCCAACGCTTTAGCGCAGTGCTGCTGCGCTGCTCAGGTGTCGTCCACTCGCTCGCAAGTTTCTTAGCATTCGTAATCTTGGCAAGGTCTTTGATGATCTTCTTCTGTCGGGATAATCATAGAAAAATTTAGCGTGTTCGATGGGTCAGTCGCGATTGGCGCCGCACCGGTTCGCTACTTTGATTCTTGCATGGCACTGTTTTTTTGCGTCTGGCCGCGCTTTCCGTAAAGCTCCTTAAACAAATTATTAAAGGATGAGATGGCGCGGTCTTCTTTGTGTTCCTGGCCCGCCTTATCTCGATACGACAGTGTTATGGAAATTCGCCTCTTGTGCAGCTCAAGCAACTCGACTTCCTTGGAATCGAGGTACGCGCCTATTGTACGCAAGCTATTCGAAACACTGTGAACATTGGGAAGCTGGTCCGGCTCGGATCGCCTCGCTCGCCCGGCTTGGGTCAGTTTCTCAACGTCGGCCAGACCTAGAGTTAACGCCTCAGGGCTGGAACCGCTGCGTGATTGCCCGAACCACTGCCATAGCTTCGAACGGACCGACTCGGTCTGCTCCGGCATACTGTTAATGATATACCAATCTGTAAGACGCTTTAGTTCAAAGACGCTAACATCTCTAGCCTCGAGCGCCTGGCCGATGGCTCTGAGATCTTCATCGTAACGCCTTGTAGCCGTCATAGCACACCTCCGGTCAAACAATGCTATTGTATTCCGTTGGCAGCTAGAAACAATAATAACGGTAACGTCAAATCTTGCTTCCGCGCGTGGTAGCTTATGATGGGCGATGGCATTATGTTCTCTGCAGATATGCGATGACGCAAAGAATTTGCGAGTCTGAGCACGCCTTTATAGGACCACTCCTCTTACTTCCTCACACTGGTGTCCTCTACCTCCGCACCCTTCACCCAGCCGATCGCACCGCTTTTGTTTTTAACCATGTACCAAAACTCGCCGGCGCCGGAGACTTTGCCGAGCGGGACCAAAGCCTCGCCACGCTCCAGTTTGCCGATGACTTCGGACTGCGCGTCCTGCTGCGCGTACACCAAAATTCCATTGCCTTTCGCCCGTAGCCCTTTGGGCAGCAGCGTCGCGGGTTCGAGATCCATCGACCCGCTGGCGGCTCCCACGCCGCCGTCGCTGATCAGCTTGCGAAAAACGTCGACAACTTCACGTGCCGCCCAATCTCGTGAGCCGGACTTCATGCCGATCGCTTGGCCGTTACCGTCGATCAAGAACGTCACGGGGATGCCATACACGCGGTACGAAGCTGCGACTCGGCCATCGCTATCCAAAGGCGCGCGAAAGTTAAGTCCGTGAGCTTTCATGTATCGCATGACCTGGGCCGCGCTTTCGCGCTGATTGATCGCCAGGATAGTGAAACCTTGGCCGCCAAATGACCGGCTGAGTTGTTCCATTGACGGCATCTCTTCCCTGCAGGGTCCGCACCACGTCGCCCAGAAATTGAGTAAGGTCAAATTGCCGCGATTGCCGCCCAAGCTGGCGATGCCACCGCCGCCGTCTCGTAGATTGAAATCCGGCGCCCGCGTGAACGTTGGCTTGGTCAAACCGATCGACTTGATAAGTCCATCGACCGAAGGCCCTGCCTTGCGCTGCTGCGCCGCCGCGGAACCGCTGGCCAGCACAGCAAGAGCTAAGCCGACAACAATAACTTTCCCGAATTCGATCGTTAGTCCGATCATCTAGCATCCTCCACAATGAGACCATCGAATTATTGAGTAGGCTCATATCGAATTCATGCCGATCTGTCTAACCCTCCTCGGCCCGAGAGCATCGCATTGACGGTGGAATCTTCATCGGCTACTCTCAGTTCCACGACTCGGCGATTTTGGCCGTTACAATGGAGGGTTAATGCAAAAACTGGGTTTCATCTTTTTCGGCGCGCTGGTCGTTATGAGCTTGTCCTTTGGGTCTCTCGGCGCGCAGACAGCGCCGGAAAAAATCACCCTCGGCACGATCACGCTCTCGCTCAACAATTTGCCGATCTATGTAGCCCAGGATAAAGGCTTTTTCGCCAAAGAGAACTTGTTTGTCGAAGCGGTGGTATTGAATGCCAGCACGCGGGCGATTCCAGCGCTGATCGGCGGCTCGACGCAGATTTCCGCTTCGTCGGCCATGACAACGATCCGAGCGGTGGAGAAAGGCGCCAATTTGAAAATCGTCGGCGGCCTGATCAACGCACCGGTTTACGATCTCTACGCGCCGGCGAAATACAAATCGATCAAAGAGCTCAAAGGCACAACGATCGGCGTGACAGGTCTGATTACCAGCGATACCGTGCTCATGAAGGAGATGCTCAAGGCTAACGGGCTGGAGTACCCGCGCGACTACGCGATGCTCGCCATCGGCGGCACACCGGAACGCTGGCTCGCCATGCAGACGGGCAATGTCGCTGCGGGCATTTTGAGCCCGCCCTATACTTTTGTTGCCGACGAGGCGGGCTTCACCAATCTCGGCTCCACCGCGAAATACACGCCAAATTTCACCCAAACCGTCTTCAACGTGCGCGCGGAATGGGCGCAGGAGAAAAAAGCCGTGCTCGTGCGCTTTCTCCGCGCGACATTGCGGGCATCGCATTGGATTTACACGCAGAAGGAAGACACCGTGCGCATCATCACCAAGCGGTTCAAATTCAGCTAAAAGCATTCCGAAGCCGCATGGCGCTACTTCATCTCGAACAATGCGATTCCAAAAGATGGTGAAGTCAACGCCAAAGGCATGGACAAAGTTTTACAGTTGCTCGTCGAGGACGGCACCATGCGGCCACCGCTGCCCAAAACCGATAAGTACATGGACTTGAGCTACCTTGACGAAGCGCGGCGCACGGCGCAGTGACACAGTCATCAGGCCTCTTTCCCGCCACAGCACTATTTTCCCAATGATGATCGCGCGCCGCCGTTCGCTTCTCGTCCTGCTGATCACGATCGCGATCTCTTTTCACGGCGAGCCGCGCGCGGTCTTCGGCCAGAACGCGAGCAAAGCGATCGTCCTCGCCTGGGACGGCACCGTTCCCGCCTTCGCGCTGGAAATGGCGCGGCAAGGGAAACTGCCCAATCTCGCCAAGCTGATCGAAGGCGGCGCGATTGCCGACGACGTCGTTGCCGGATTTCCATCGAAGACCGCGCCCGGCTTCGCCTCTCTGATGACCGGCGCGCCGCCGCGCGTCACCGCCATTACGGGCAATCGCGTGCCGCGCGCGCCGCGCGCCCAGTTCACGATACTCGACAGCCTCGCCGGGTTCGCCGAGGCGCCGCTGCGCGCCGAACCGATCTGGTCCGCCGCCGAGAGCGCGGGGAAAAAGGTGGTGGTCTCGCATATCCCGGCGTTTGCCGGCGAGCTCTCCGAGCAAGTGACACGATTTTCCGGCTACACGCTGACCGCCGGCCGCGACGGCATCGTGACCAAACGATCGATCCAAAACGAACCCGCAACTTGGATGGATTCACCCGTCAGCAACGAGCCGCCGGTGGAGATCGCTTTCACGGTGGGCGAAACGCGTTTTTACGGACTTCTCATCGACGATCCCACCGATACTCAAATCGGTTACGATACGCTGCTCATCGCCACCGGGCGCGACGCCCGGGAGATCAAAACCAAGCTCAAGCCGGCGCCGGCCAGCGCCGGTGGAGAACTATTTTGGAGCGAACCGATCGCCGTGAAATCGCGCGGCAATCAAGACGTCAAAACCTACTTTCGCCTGTTCGACCTCAGGCCTGACGGCAACGACTTTTTTCTTTACTACACCCGCCCGGCGCGCGATCTGACCGTGCCGGAAACGGAAAGCCCTGCCGGCACCACAGTGCGGACTTTTATCGGCAACGGCGCGAGCATTCTCTATAATCAAGGCGCCTTCGGCCGAACCATTCCAAACGGCGGCAGCGGCGGGGCGGAAAATCGCTATCTCGAAACAGTCGTCTTTGCGCAGCATCAATTGATGGAAACCAACCGCTGGGCCATGGACAACTTGCCATGGGATTTGTACCTCGCGTACACACCTTTTCCCGACGAAGGCGAGCACGTGTGGCGCGGCTATCTCGACTCGACCTTGCCCGGCTATCGTCAAGATGTGGCCAACCAACTCCGCCCGTTTTTAGAAAAGATCTATCGCACCTCGGACGAACATCTCGGATTGCTTCTGAGCCGGCGTCCGCCGAATAGCATTTTTGCCCTGATCTCCGATCACGGCATGCAGGGAATTTATAAACGGGTCGCGCTCAATCGCGCGCTTCAGGAAGCCGGGCTGTTATTTCTCGACGCCCAAGGCAAAATCGATTTAAACAAAACTCAGATTCTCTATCCGGCAGTGAACAACGACTATTTGTTGATCAATTCGACGGATCGAAAGAGCGGCATCGTGGCACCGGAAGAGCGCGCGGCGGTGATCGCCAAAGCGCGCGACGCACTCCTGGCCATTCGCGACGGCGAGCGCGCCGTAGTCAAATCGATTTACGATGCGGAAACAGAGGGAACAAGCCGAGAGATCGGCGGCGAAGTCGGCGGCGACCTCTACGTCGAGCTCGCACCGGGTTACGATTTCGATCCGCGCATCGGCGCCGGCCCGCTCATCACCGACACCGAGCCCTACGGCACCCACGGCGCCGACCCGATGCAAGCCTCCATGCGCACGCTGATGGTGCTTAACGGCCCCGGCGTGCGCGCCGGGCAGAAGCTTGCCAATGTGCGCATCATCGATTTCGCGCCGACGCTCGCCCAGCTCATGGGCATTTCTAAGCCCAAGGATGCAACCGGCCGGGTGCTCGGCGAGGCTTTCGCAGCGCAAATCGATGACGCGCCGGGCCTAGGCCAACCAAAAAACGTTTCACAGGAGAACTTGCCATGACCGCTCAATCCGCCTGGCAACCGCCGGCTGCAATTGCGCTCGAAGATGTCATAGAGCTTGATCATGAAGTCACGGCCATGCCGGATATCGCCATCGATGTGCATGAAGATATTTTTCGCATCAGAGAACTTGAAATGGACTGGGACATCGGCGCCGTGATCTATGAGCCGCAAGATGCGAAGCAGATTCCGAGCGGCGCCGACGGTAAGAAGGCCGGGGTGTTTTTGCTGCACGGCGGCGTATCCGACTTCAAGTCCGTCGAGCGCATCGCGCGCACGCTGCCGTCAAAGTTTGGCATCAAAGTGGTTTCGATGACCTTTCCCGGACGATTCTATTTTGCCGCCGCCGATCGCGATTGGCCGGGCGACGTCGAAAACGACGACGGCACGGCGCGCACGCCGCTCTGGACCCAAGAGATGCGCATCACGCCGGACCAGTACACGATCGTCCAGGACATTTCGAAGCGCGAAGATTACGGCACGCTGATTTCCCTTTCAGCCAAAGAAGGCACGGAGTTTTTTCAGCGCATGGCCGCCTGGCCAGCCGCTTTTGAACAAGCAATCGAAGAAACCGCCCGGCGCCATCTTCCCGACGGCGAATTCTCGATCTACATTCACGGCCATTCCACCGGCGGTCCATTCGCGATGATGGCGTCGCAACGCGTGCCGAATATCGCTGGTCTGGTTGGCTACGGCAGCTCGCCCTTCGGTTGGATGTATCCGCTGATCAGCGGCGACGATTGGCAATTTCCGTTCAATCAATTGCGCCTGCGCACTTGGCGCGACACCGCGCGCTACATGTACGAGGGAATGAAAAATGAAGACATCGGCCTGCCCATGCTCATCGAGCTCACTTTTGAACGCTGGGAAAGCGCGAAAAAGCGCCCCAACTTCAAGGCCGAAGACTTCGTTCACAAAAATTCGACCAAAGCGTTGGAAGCCGCCGCGCGAGTTGCGGCCGAACGCTTGAAGCTTTCGCACGATGAGACCGGGAAATTGGTGCGGCGCTATCTCGGCTACACGCGCGAGCTCAGCGGCCCTGGCGTAAAAGCCGTGCCGAATTTTCTCTCGATCCACGGTATCAACGACGACACGGTGACGCTGCAGCGCTGCGAAAGATCGCTGCCGCTATTTGCCAGGCTCGACCCAGCGCCGAAAGTAAAAAGCATTTCCCTCGGAGCCGGCATCCACTCCTGGGGCTGGACGAATGCGCAACTGCCGCAAGGGATCGTAACACCGGTGGCCAAACTCTGGCACGATGCGATCATGAGCGGCTTTTTTCTGGGCTAAAGAAAATTACGGGGATCCGCGGATCTGTCCCGTATGCATCGGAGGGTTGGCCATCCTACGTTGGAACATTTGAACTGTTTGAACGAATTTTCTAGGGTATTGCTATGGCAGATAAGGATCATCTCATTCTAACGGCCATCGGTCCCGATCAAGTGGGACTGGTGCAAAAGATCTCGGAATTCATCTCGCGGCACGGCTGCAATATCGAAGACAGCAAGATGGCGGTTTTTTGCGGCGAGTTCGCCGTGATTGTGCTGATTAGCGGCGATGGTACTAATCTCGTAAAGATCGGCCGCGACTATCGCGCGATCGAAACCGAGACCGGCTTGGCGATTTCGATCAAAACGGCAGTGACGCGTGCGGCCCCTGGCGCGTTTCTCCCCTACAAGCTGACGGCGTCATGTATGGACCACCCCGGCATCGTCTATCAAATTAGCGCAGTGTTAAGCAGCGTCGGCGTCAACATCGAATCGATGGAAACCAAAACCTACGCGGCGCCGATCAGCGGCACGCCGATTTTTCACCTTGAAGCCGTGATCGCCGTACCCGCGCGAACCAATATCAATCAGCTGCGCGCTCGCTTCGCCGAGATCCAACGGGAAGAAAATATCGATATCGACCTGACCGCGGCCAAATCCTAGCCCTCGGTATAGCTTTCCCCGGGGACTGTCCGTCGTTTCCGTAACGTTTGGAACGACTTGAACGGCTTAAACGATTGAAACCCTATTCCCGAGCCGACTCCAGCCTAGCCTGCGTGCGCCCGAGCCAGAGTCCGTTGACCAGCCAGGCGATGGACACCGGCACCGCAACGATCGAAATGCCGGTCAATGCAATTCCCACTGCGCCGAGACCCGCGTAAGACCAGGCGCCGACTTGGTCACCCAATCGATAAATGACCGTATCGATAAAACTCTTAGCCTTGTACTTGTCCTCGCGCGGAACCACGGTGAACAGAACTTCGCGGGTCGGCCGCGCGAAGGCGAAATTCCCGGCGCGGCGAATCACCTGATAGGCGACTACCACGGCGACGGTCGGCGTCAGCGCCAGCGCGCCGAAGCCGGCGATGCTCACCAGCGGCAAGAGCGCCAGCGTCAAGGCAACCCCGATCAAGCGCAACACTTGACCGGTCAAGAACAGCTGCGCGCCGAGTGTAAGAACGTTCACCCACAGATCGACGCGGGCGAAGAACGCCGTGCGCGCGCCACGGTCGGCGAAGCTTTGTCTGACGATATCGGCCTGCTGAAAATACAAAAACGTCGATGTGACCGCGAACAGCAAAATGTACACACTGACGTTGATCAGGTAAACGGAATTGAACGCATGGCCCAAGCCG
>VBKX01000061.1 GCA_005879435.1 Deltaproteobacteria bacterium | reverse complement strand
AACTTCGAGCCACACCCATCATCCTCTACACCGCGAGCTATTTATCCGACGCGGATGAAAAGGCGGCTCTGGCCATGGGCGCCGATCGATTCATTCGCAAACCGGCGGTTCCCGAGCTCATCGTCAAGACCCTCCACGAGCTCATCGCAACTCGTCCCGCATTCAACGACACGCCGCTGCATGAGCCAACGGATTCCTCCGCCTTACGGGAGTACAGCGAAGCGTTGGTGCGCAAGCTAGAAGAGACCAACGCCCAACTCGCAGCGGCTAACGAAGCACTGCGTGAGAGCGAAGAGCGCCTGCGCCTAGCCGCCTCGGCCGGCAATGTCGGCATCTGGGAAAATCGCTTTCGGTTGGCAGCCCAACAGCCAGGACTTAACGCTTCAAATATTGCTAAACGCGATCCACGGCGAAGATCGCCAGCGAGTCGAAGAATCGCTCCATTCCGCCCTGGCCCAGTGCACCGGCTATGAAGCGGAGTACCGCGTGGTTTGGCTCGACGGTAGCGTGCATTGGATCGCCGATAAAGGCCGCGGTGACTATGATGCGACCGGCCGGTGTCTGCGCATGAGGGGCATCACGCTCGACATCACCCGTCGCAAGGAGACGGACGAAGCGTTACGTAAGAGCGAGGCGCGATTTCGCGACATGGCGGACAGCGCTCCGGTGATGATTTGGATCACGCGAGCCGACGGCTTTTGCATCTACCTCAACAAACAATGGAAAGATTTTACCGGTCAATCTGACGCCAGCGGTCTGGGCTTTGGCTGGTTGGATGCGGTGTATCCGGAGGATCGCGAGCGTACGAGCGAAGAGTTTCGCAAGGCAATGGAGCGGCGTGATGAATTACGCATGGAATACCGCCTGCGCCGGCACGACGGCACCTTTCGCTGGGTTATCGACTCGGGCCTGCCGCGAATAAGTCAAAGCGGAGAATTTTTCGGCTTTATCGGTTCGGTCATCGATATTACCGATCGTAAACTCGCCGAAGAAGAGCGCCAAAGCGTGCTCGAGCGGATTCGCTTCCTGCACGAAATCGGCCTGGCGATCAACTCGAGCTTGGACTTGCAAACGATTCTCGAGACGCTTTTGGAAAAAATCGATCTGTTCATTCCCTACCCCTCGGCAACGGCCGTAAGATTGTTAAATAAAGAAACCGGCCAATTAGAAGCGCTCGCCTGCCACAATCTTGACGCGGCGGAATGGAAACATTATTTCAACGTCACGCCGGTGGGGCGCGCTAAATCCGTGCTGGAGAGCAAGACGCCGGTGATCGTGCGCAACCTGCTGACGGATTCCGAAACGGCAAATCCTTCCATCTATCGCCGTCTGGGCGTGGTTTCCTTGATCGGCGTGCCCTTGATCATCGAAGGCGAAGCTTTGGGGATCTTAAACTTTTTTACCAAGGAAGAGCGTGAATTTACTTTCGAGGAAATCGAATTTCTCATGACCCTGGCCGGGCAAGCGGCCGTCGCGATGCACAACGCCCGGCTCTACGACGAGAACGAACGGCGGCGGCGCGAAGCAGAGGAGCTGGCCGGGATCGCTCGATCGCTCACGGAAACTCTCGACCTGAAAGCCATCGGAGAGCGTGTCGTGTCCAGCGTGGTGAAGCTCTTTAGCGTCAAAGGCGCGACCGTGCGGTTGCGCGAATCCGACGGTTCGCTGCGTAGTTTCGCTGCAACGGGCGAAGTGTTTTCGCAAACTCCAGCGGGCGCGGTGGTGCCCGCCGGCGCGGGGCTGGCGAGCCGCGCCTTTACCGAAGAACAACCGGTCTGGTCCGCCGACATGCTGAACGATCCCAGCATTCGTCTCAGCGATCGGATGCGCGAATACCTCTCCCAGTCGGGTGATGGCTCGATGATCGCCGTGCCGCTGCGTGCTCACGACAATCTCATCGGCGTCCTCTCCCTCGGCGATCGCACCGGGCGAAACTATCTCGAGAGCGAGGTCGCGCTCTTGCAAACTTTCGCCGATCAAGTCGCTCTAGCGATCCAGAACGCCCGGCTCTACGAACAAAGCCAGAGTCATCTCAAGCGCATCGAAGCGCTGCGCCAGATCGACCGAGCGATCACCTCGACGTTGGACCTGCACTCCGTTCTCCATCTTCTGCTCGAGAAAATCGACGTCTTTCTACCCTATCCCGCGGCAACGACGATCCGACTATTCAACGGCGCCACGAGAAAGTTCGACAACACCGCCTGTCGGAACATCGATGAACGCGAGTGGAGAGCGCGGATCGGTCAGGGCAGCGGCAATCTCTCGGAGCAGGTTCTGAAAACGAAGCGCCCTGTCATTGTGCCCAATATTCAAGAAGACGCACAAAGATCCGCTTCGCTCTTTTATCGCGAGTACGGCTTTGTTAGCTACCTCGGCGTGCCGCTGCTGGCCAAAGACGAGGTTGTGGGCATCCTCGGTTTTTATACCAGATCCCCTCATAATTTTACCGCAGAGGAGACCGACGCTCTGCTGACCTTGGCGGGCCAAGCGGCCATCGCCATCAACAACGCCCAGCTTTACCAAGAGATCGACCGCTCGAAGAAGGAGCTGGAAACCACCAACCGGTCTTTGGAAACATCACTGAAAAAACTTGACAGTCTGTATGCCGGCTTGTCACCCATTTCGACGACCCTATCGACTCAAGAGCTAATGAGCGGCATCATCAACCGGATCATCGAGGCTACCGGAGCCGATGCCGCGCTCATCCGAATAAGAGATGATAAGGATGGTAGCTTGCCCATCGTCGGGCACTACGGTTTTTCTGATGAATATCTCACGCGGGTTGCGAAAGCGCCTACCATTGGCGCGGTGTCGTGGGTTATCGAACATGGAGAGCCCATTATTGCGCCGGATATCACTACGGAAGCACGGCTCACGAGTAAAGTTCAGGTGCAGCTCGGGTTGCGCTCCTGTGCCATGCTGCCGATCAACGTCTACGGCGAGGTGCACGGCATTTTGCACGTCGCCAGCAGTGTTCTGGGGCATTTCGACGAGGAGCAGAGAAACCACTTAGTGGCGATCACCCGACAAATGAGCATCGCCATGGAAAACCGCGAGCTTTTTGACAGAGTTAAAGCTTCGCGCGACGACGTCGAAAGGGCCAATACCGCATTGACCGAACGTAACCGCATGCTATCGGCGCTGCACACGGTGGCAGCCGCGTCCACTCAATCGTTGAATCTCGACCACGTTTTGAATTCGGCGATTCAAAAGATCACGGACATCTTTCATTTCGACGCGACGCAAATTCATATTCATGACAAACAACTCGACGAGCTGGGATTGAAGGCTTCCTTCGCGAACGATCCGCGATTCTCGGTGGCCCAGTCTTTCAAAATGGGGCAAGGCATCCTCGGTAACGTGGCGCAATCGGGCGAAAAACTCATCTTTGCCGACATCCAATGCGATCCGCAATACCAGGAGCTCAGCCGCATCAAGACCTCGGAACGACATGGCTATCATTTCTTTGCGATCTTCCCAATGCGAGGTAAAGCGAGAAACTTGGGCACGATCGCCTGTGTCGGCGCGGAGCGCCGGGAGCTAGCCGCTAGCTAAGTTCAACTCCTGGAAGCGATCTCGGATCAACTCGCGGTGGCGATCGAAAACAGCGAGCTCTATGAAGACCTCCGAATCAAAGTCGAAGAGCTACAGTGCAAGACCACTGAGCTGGAACAAGCAAACAAAGTGAAAGACGATTTTCTCGGCGTGGTTTCCCACGAGCTGCGCACCCCGATCAACGTCATCATGGGTTATACGTCGCTCTTCAAAGACGGATTTTTTGGCGACGTCAAACCGAAGCAGGAAGATGCTCTAGCCAAGATTGCCCGTGAATCCAAAGACCTGCTGGTGATGATCAATAGCGTCTTGCATGCGACAGCGCTTGAAACTGAATGGGCGCGGCTCGAAACCGAGGAGTTCAGCGTGGCAAGCCTCCTGCAGGAATTACGCGCGAATTATGCCGTAACCGCGCCGCAGCAACTGAACCTTTATTGGAATTATCCGACCAACTCGCCGCCGCTCCGAACCGATTGCAGAATGCTCAAGCAGATTCTCGACAACCTAATCGGCAACGCGGTGAAATTTACCGAACAAGGCATGGTGACAATAACGGCGCGAGTCGGCAGCAAGGACCTAAGCTGCGAGGGCGCGGGAAACATTTCTGAGTCCGCGCCGCTCTGTCCGCAGAGTACGCTGTTTGAATTTGAAGTAGCCGACACCGGCGTGGGTATTCCGAGCGAAAGGCTGGGCAAGATCTTCGATAAATTCTACCAGGTTGACAGCTCCGAGACGCGCCGTTTCGGCGGCGTCGGCATCGGTTTGTACATCGCGAAAAAATTCGCCGAGCTGCTCGGTGGAAGAATCACCGTCGAGAGCCGCGAAGGCATCGGATCGAAATTTACACTGACGGTCCCGTGCGAACTCGGTGCGGAAAATTATTCCGAATCGACAACGCACCCGCCGGCGGCTCCCTAGACGAATTTGCTCCTCAATCGCGCACTAGCGATACAGCATCCGACACGCGATCGAAAACGCGCCGCGATCTTGACAACTTTCGTAACACTTCCCATAATCCGGGCCTTCTGATGGTCTGAAGGAACATGATCGCGCCTAGTGCTCTCGAACTCCGGCATGCAAAACGATCCTGCCAGGAATTTTCACCGTCATTCTCGCGCAAGCTTGCGGCGGGAGCGGCTGCGGATAGTCGATGATTGAGAGTTACGACAGATGAAACTTCGTTCCTATCTCATTCTGCTCGTTATCGCCGCAGTCCTGCCGGTCGTGATTTTCGCCGCGGTCATGACCTATTTATCGTACCGGCAGCAACGGGAGAATCTTGCTGACCGCATGATCGAGAGAACGCGCGCTATTTCAGCGGCGCTGGATCGGGAGTTCCTGGTTTCCATTCAGAGCTTGAAGGTTCTCGCGGCAGCGACGCATCTCGATAAAGGAGAACTCGCGGAATTCTACGGTGATATGAAAGGCGCGCTCGCCAGCTATAGCCGCGCCTGGCAAAACCTGACACTGGTCGATGCATCCGGTCAGCAACTGATCAACCTCCGCCGCCCTTTCGGCGCGCTCCTGCCCGCCACGGGTAATCCCGAAGCCATTGAGCAGGCTCGCCGGACGAATCAGGCTGTTATTGCCAACATTTCTCCAGGTCCCGTAACCGGCGCTCCCGGCGTTGTCGTGCACATACCCATTCTCAAAGACGGCGAGGTGAAATATTTTCTCAATGCTATTTTTTATCCGGCGCCGCTGACGGATCTTCTTTTGCAACAGAAGCTGCCCACCCGCTGGATCGCCACGATTATCGATCGGAATCACAACATCGCCGCACGGACTCGCGACGTCGAGAAGTTTATCGGCAAACCGGTGTCCCCGACCTTTGCCGCGCAGGCCAACCAGTCCCAGGAAGCGACCTGGGGCGGCACCACGCTCGACGGCTCCGCGGTTGTCGCCGCGCATCATCGTTCGGATTTCACCGGCTGGACCGTGGGCATCGGCAGTCCCATCGAGGAGATTGACGCGCCGCTGAGGAGATCGCTGATGACGACGGGTGCCGGCGGCTTGTTGCTACTTCTATTCGCGCTAGGCCTTGCGACTGCTCTTGGACGGCGGATCGCGGCGCCGGTTGCCGCTCTCTCCGGCGCCGCCGAAAAGTTGGGCCGCGGGGAAATAGCGCAGGTACCCGGATCGCCGATCGCCGA
>VBKX01000430.1:399-5062 GCA_005879435.1 Deltaproteobacteria bacterium | reverse complement strand
TGGCGCGAGCAGCGCTGGATCCTGGACCAGGTGATTCAAACCCGCGGCATCGATTGGGACCAGGGACGGACTGGAAAAATTCTTCGCAACTGCGGCCCGGCCGTGCAAGCGGATCTCCAGGAAGTTTGCCGGCGCATTCAAAAATTCGTCGACATTCCGCGTGAGTTCTCTCGCGCTGCGGCGCGTCGCGAAGCGCAAGGCGGCGAAGCCGAAGCTGCCGGCCACTTTGCCGAAGCGCGCGAACATTATTATATCGCCGCCTGTTTCTACACCAATGCGATGTGGGCGATTTACGAAGACGGCAATCCCGAGCGCATCCATTGGCAGGAAAGGAAACGCGCTTGTTACGACAAGTTTATTCAATATGCCGGCCGGCCGATCGAGCGCGTCGAGCTGCCCTACGACGGGAAAAAGATTCAAGCCATTTTGCATCTTCCTCCCGGGAGAAAAGCCAACGAGAAAGTTCCATGCGTCATGTACATTCCCGGCATGGACGGCGTCAAAGAAGAGAACCCCGCGACCGGTGATCCATTTCTCGAGCGCGGGTTTGCAGTACTCGCCATCGACGGTCCCGGACAAGGTGAAACCAGGGAAGGCGGCATTACGTGCACCGCGGCGAACTATGCCGACGCCGGCAAACTCGCTTGCGACTACCTGGTTAAAAGACCGGAGATCGATGCCGAGCGGCTCGGGGTGATGGGTTCGAGCATGGGTTCTTACTGGGCACCGCGCGTGGTCGCCGAAGAAAAGCGGTTTAAAGCCTGCGCCGTGAGCGGCGTCTGCATGGAACCCGGCCAGTACGCGATCTTCAACATGTCATCGCCGACTTTTAAGCTCAACTATATGTATATGTCCGGCTACGACGACGAAGCAGCCTTCGACGAATTTACCAGGACGCTGTCTTTGCGCGGCGTTACAGCAAAAATCACTTGCCCTTACATGGTCGTCGCCGGAGAAGACGATGAGCACTGTGATATAAAATTTGTCTACGAGCTCATGGGCGAGATTCCCGCGCCCAAGCTGCTCTACGTCTTCGAAGGCGAGCGTCACTCGATTCGTAACCCGCGTTCGCGATCGCTGGTCGTGAACTGGCTGATCGATACCTTGCTCGGCAAACCGTTCAAGTCGGAAATCGTCCGCGTCGAAACCAGCGGCAAGGAAGTACACCGGGAATGGTAAAAAAACGGAGGACCGAAGATCGCGGATCGACAATCGCGATTTTCTATCCTCCATCCTCTATCCTCATGTTCTCCGCACTCGCGCGATCATCGATCCGGCGGCGAGGTAAGACGTGAAAATCGCCTACGGTGATCTGATCGGCGGAGTGAGCGGCGATATGTTCGTCGCGGCGCTTCTCGATCTCGGCTTGTCGTTCAGAAAGCTCCACTCCGAATTAAAAAAAATCCCGACTCTCAAATTCCAACTTAAGGCAAGAAAGAAACTCGTCCACTCGATCCGCGCCACCCAATTCCATGTCATCTGTGCGAAAAACGATCCACTACGATCGTGGAAACAAATCCGCGAGCTGATCAAGCGCAGCAAACTCGGCACTGAGATCAAAACCACCGGCGTCGAAATTTTCACTCGTTTGGCTGAAGCGGAAGCCAAGATCCACGGCGTTGTCCCCGACAAGGTTCACTTCCACGAAGTGGGCGCCACGGATTCTATCGTCGATATCATGGCGACGGCGATCGGCGTCCATGAACTCGGCATCGAATCTTTCTGTTTTTCACGGATTCCACTGGGGCGCGGCGTCACTCGCTCCCTGCACGGGCCCCTCCCCGTGCCCGGTCCCGCTACACTTGAACTTCTCACGGGACTCCCCGTGTTCGGCGTCGATATCGAAGCCGAAACGGTAACACCCACCGGGGCGGCGATTTTGCGCACGCTGGGAAAAACTTTCGGCGCTCAGCCGGGCATGTCCGTGGAAATCATCGGCTACGGCACTGGCCAGAAGGAATTTACCAACCGTCCGAACCTATTTAGGCTAATTCTCGGCGAGTCAGATTTATCCTCGCAAACAGAAGAAATGATTGTGATCGAAACCAACATCGACGACATGAACCCGCAGCTTTTCGATTACGTCATGGACTGTTTGTTCGCTGCGGGCGCGCGCGATGTTTTTCTGGCGCCGATTCAGATGAAAAAAAATCGCCCCGCAACCCTGCTTAGCGCCATCGCCGAGCCGCGCGATCGAGAAAAGCTTGCCAAAATTATTTTTCAGGAGACTTCGACCATCGGCATCCGCTGCTATCCCGTGGCGCGGATGATTTTGAGACGAGAATCAACGATGGTGAAAACCCGCTTCGGCGAAGTGGCGGTCAAGATCGTTGAGTTGCCGGATGGAAGCAAGAGAGCGGCGCCGGAATACGATGATCTCAAACGCATCGCGACTGCCAAAAAACTGTCCGTCAAACTGATCCACGATGAAGTCATGCGTGTCGCCGGCAAATAGCACCTCTTAATCAAAAATGGCCGACGATCCTGCGGACAACGACGAGACGCGCGCGCCGCTTAAGCCGTGGGCTTCGCTTCGTTATCGGGACTATAATTTTTTATTTTTGCTCTCGCTTTTCGCCACCACGGCGCAGCAGATGCGTCTGACGCAAAATCTCTATCAAGTCTACGAGTTGTCCGGCTCGGCGTTTTTGTTGGGGCTTACCGGGCTGGCGCAGGGAGTGCCGATATTTGCCCTGGGATTATTCGGCGGCACGTTGGCGGATTTCCTCGATCGAAAAAAAATACTCCTGATCACGATCTTCGGCAATCTCCTCGTTGCCATCACGCTGGGGATCTTGACCGTCACCGAGGTGATTCAGGTCTGGCATATCCTGGCCGGCACGGCTCTTACTTCCGCGCTCAACATCGTCCTAAATCCAACGAGAATGGCGCTCATATCCCATCTTGTACCGCGCTCGCATTTGACCAATGCCGTGGCGCTTAACTCCAGCGTGTCTCAAGGCTCCCATTTCATCGGACCCATGTTGGGAGGTCTGAGCCTGGCGTGGATGAGCACAGGCAACGCCTACCTGTTCAATGCGTTGTTTTACCTCCCCGCCGCCGTCGCCATCGTGCTGCTCAGAGCTCCCGCAATCGCTACGATGGTGAGAGAGAAATTTACCTCGGCGAGTTTTTTGGGCGGTATCAAATTTCTGCTTTCCGAGCCGATCATTGTGACTCTGGTGTTGCTCGATTTCATCGTCGTTGGCTTCGGTTATTACCGGCCGCTGCTGCCGATCTTTGCCAAAGACATTCTTTTTGTTGGTCCCGCCGGCTTCGGCATGCTCTCCTCCGCTCCAGCGATCGGCGGCGTCATCGGCACCGTTACGCTACTAACGATCGGCGATGTAAAGTCCAAAGGACTGCTCGCCCTCTGGTCATTCCTCGCTTACGCCACAGCGCTGGGCATTTTCGCCGTCTCCACCAGCTTTACGCTCTCCCTGGTTCTGCTCAGCACTTTGGGCCTAGCCAATTCGCTGCAAGCCATCATGCGCCAAACCAGCTTTCATCTTTTGACCCCCGATCACGTGCGCGGCCGCGCCTTCTCGGTCTTTAATATGTTTTCTCAAGGCGCAAATTCCGCGGGCGCCACCGAAGTCGGCCTGATGGCCGCCCTGCTCGGTGCACCGGGCTCGCTCCTGTTCGGCTGCGCCGTCGGAGCTGTCCTGACGTTGGGGTGTTGGGTTACGGAACTTCGGAACCGCGCGACGTGAATTTGGCGATCCTTTGTAACGCTTGAAAGTCTGATTTGTATTGAAACCCTTAGCGTAGTTCCTTTTGCACTTCTCTCAAAAGCGTTAAATCCCGCACCTGAGCAAGCGGAATCGGCTTATCCGTTCGCACCGTGGCTTTGCGTGACTCGATGGCGAATTCGAAGGTCTTGTCGACGGTGCCGCCGTCCGGACTGAACGATGGGAGAATCGAGTCGTAGGAATCCCTGGCCACATCGGCAGTTTGGTTCAACCATCGTGCCATGATTGGAATCACGTCCTCCTTGCGCTCATGCATGAAACGAAGACCGCGCAGAATCGCGCGCAGAGTTTTCTTAGTTTCGTCGCGGTTACTTTTGAGGCGCGCATCGGTCACTGCAAAGGCGGAAATCGGACTGCCGATCTTCAAATCCTTCGGACCGCCGAGAACATTGAAGCCCTCCCGTGCAAGCCGGATAGGGCCCGGCGGCGCGACACAAATCGCGTCCACCAGCCCTTTTTTCAACATTTCCACACGCACCGGCTCGTCGGCGCCGAGAGTGACGAACTGAACTTCTTTCAAATCGATTCCTTTGGCTTGGAGAATCGCTTCCGCGGCGAGATGGTCCGAGCCGCCGATTCGCTGCGTGCCGACGCGTTTGCCGCGGAGATCAGTAATTGTCTTAATTTCCGGACGAGCAACGATATTGTGCAGCGGTTTATCGGTTAACACCGCGAGAATTTTGAACGGCATCCCCTGCATCGCACCGCCGATGATATTGCCGAAGCTCAACGTATAGTTCACCTCGCCGCTTAGAAGCGCAGGCACGGTAACCTGGCTACGCATCTGGATCAGCAGCGGTTCTAGATTCTCGTCCTTAAAAAATCCCTTTGCTGTCGCGATTTGAGCCGGCAGGAATGCATAAGTCCGGCTGCTGTAGGAAATGATGACTTTGTCGGCGCCATGTCCCTGC
>VBKX01000430.1:0-349 GCA_005879435.1 Deltaproteobacteria bacterium | reverse complement strand
GGTTCGATCAAGCGAAGGTTGAACTCCTTCTCAAACAGGTCGACCGGCAGCCGCTTGTCCGTTTCCGCCGTCGCCACGAACGGCAATTCTCCGAGACAGGGAATTCCCGTGAGGTTGGCCAACACCTCTCGGTTGGTCTCCGCCGCAAGCGACGTTCCGTTTGAAATACAATTCAGCACGTATCCCAGAACACTCAGGCCCTTGCAACTGGCGTGCTCCAATGTGAGCAACAAATGATTGATAGCGCCGAGCTTGTTCGCGGCAACGACTAAGATCGGCAATTTCAGGACAGCCGCGAAATCGGCATACGTGTAACTGGGCAGAAGCGGTACCATCAGGCCGCCGGCTC
>VBKX01000060.1 GCA_005879435.1 Deltaproteobacteria bacterium | reverse complement strand
CGTCGCGGTTGCTCGTGAGCAGGTAGAGCGACTTATCCGATCCTTCGACGACGTCGCGCAGACGGCCGAACTGACGGGAAAAGTGCCGCTCGAAGCTTTGCGCCTTGCGCGGATCGTTGGGATCGAGAACGAGCCGATACAAAGTTTGCCCGCGCAGTCCGGCAAAAAGCAGCGATCCAGCCCAGGGGCCGACGCTGACGAAAACCGCGCCGGTCGGCGCCCAAGTTTCATTTGTGCCGGATTGGATGACCGGCGAAACCATACCTTCCCTGACCTCGTCGCCGCGGATTTCCGGCCAGCCGTAGTTTTTGCCTGGTTCGATGAAATTTACTTCGTCGCGGCAGCAGCCTTGGAAACCGCTGGGCCCATGTTCGGTGGCGTAAAGCCTTCCGGTGCCGGGTTGCCAGGCTAGGCCTTGGGGATTGCGATGGCCCAGTGAGTAAACATAAGAATTCGCAAGTGGATTATCCGGAGGCACGGTTCCGTCGGAATTGAGTCGCAGAATTTTGCCGTTCAATGATTTGAGGTTCTGCGCGTAACGCGTCGTCTGGGCATCGCCCAGAGTCCAGTAAAGTTTACCCTCGGGGCCAAACTTCACTCTGCCGCCGTCATGATTGCTGGCGCCGGCGAGATCATCGAGGAGAATCTTGTCTAAGACGCCTTTGCCGGTCTTCGCATCTTCGCGCAATCGCGCGAGGCGATTGCGGACCGTCAAAACACCGGCGCGGTAACTGTAGGCAGCGTAGATGTAACGATTCTTTGAGAACTGGGGATCAATCGCGAGTCCCAAAAGCCCTGCTTCGCCGCCCGACGCAACATCGAGTGTCATCCAGGGTTCAGGCTGAAGTTGGCCGCGCTCGATGGTGCGAATGCGCCCCGGTCTCTCGGTGAGGAATATCCGTCCATCGGGCGCAAAATCCATCGCCCACGGAGTGTCTAGACCGCGGGCGATGGTTTCGACGTTGAAATCCGGCGTGGCGGCGTTCAATAGGTCGCAGCAGTTGGCGCCAGCGTAAATTGCCAGAAGCACCAAGAGCTGCTGTGCTTTGATCGCCATTGGGTCGTCTGTGGCAGGATAGCGAGCCCGGCCTGCGGAGCAAGCCGCGACCTAGTTAGCCGCGGGCGGCACAGCGCAGCAGGTCATCTGGGCGGATTTCGGCGCTGTGGGATTGGCGGCTTCCCAAACGGGGCGCAAATCGGCAGAGTACGGGTAGCGAATGCCGTTCTCTTCGAGAATCTTTGCGGTGGCTTCTAGCAGATCCCCTCGATTGAATACCATCGTCTCGTGCGTCAATACCCCCGAGCTGGCAAATTTGAAACTGATACGCTCATCTCGGCTGTCGCGGAGAATTTCCACCAAGTGGCGCAGGTTCTTCACGGGAATGCCGTTAACTTCGCTAACCACGGAACGATTGGGATCGTCGTATCCCCGCGTGATACGACTGGGAAAGAGCGGTGACGATACGACGACCAGTTCCTCGTTCTCGAAGGCGGGTTTGTCATAGCGCCGCGTCACCAGGGGGCTGGGCCTGCGTCCGAGCGTCGGTGGAGGCTGATTGCCCAATCGATCCAAATAGTCTTGCGTCGTTTGCGAGAAGACAAACGGGCCAAAAATGAAAAAGCGTGGGCTCCTATCCATCAAGTACGGAATTACGAGTTCGCGTTCGGAGCGCACCGGCAAGCTGATTTGTATCAGCCGACCATCGCGATAAATTGTCAGCGGTAGAAGACCGTTCTTCGCATACTTCTGCACGAGATAAGACGCCGCTGTCGATCGGTGTGTCGCCGATCTTGGTAATGACATCCCACTCTTGTAACGGGTACCCAGGTTGATCGCGATACGGCTGGGCCACCATGATTCCGTTGATGCCCTTGGGCAATCCCAGCCGCTGTCGTAGAGCGTCGTTTTCGACGGTCTGAACCAAATCATAAAATTGCGGCTTGCCGTCGTAGACGCCGTCTGCGATGTCTTTCAGAAAAAGCTGAATTTCTTCGACCGGAATCAAATAGCCGATGTTTTGCGCGTTCTGAATCAGGCTGAATACGAGGCCGACCAATTTGCCGTCGGACACAGCCGGTCCGCCGCTGTTGCCGAAGTTGAGCGCCGCATCGACCTGGATGCGCAGACCGTTGGCCTGGTAGTAGTAATCGGTGTACTCAATCCGAGAAACGATCCCTTGGGTGACAGAAAGCTCGGTGCCGCCTGTCGGATAACCGTAAACATTTATCGAATCTTTGACGCGCGGAAGTTCCTGGGCGAAGGACAATGTGCCGCGATGGTCAAAAAATGATTCGTCGTCGAGCTTTAATAGCGCAAGGTCCATGCCCGGCGTGATCGCCACTACACGGGCGGGAATATAGCTAGCCGATTGGTTGGGCTGGAGATAGATCTGGCTGGCGTACTTGACGACGTGCGCGTTGGTGAGAATGCGCTTGCCGTCGATGACAACGCCCGAGCCGCTGATTTGACGGGGACTACCCTTAGTCCATGGGCGGAGCAGGTCCGGGCTGTGGTGGGTCGCGTGAATCTTTACAACCAAATCGCGGATCGCATCCTGGGCGTAAACCCAGGAAGGCGAAAGCATGCAAGAGCAACACACTGCTAGACGGATGATCATTCGATACATGGCATCTCCTTGCGTCAAAATCGACGCGCAAAACAGAGCGCATTATATACTAAAAGGGT
>VBKX01000429.1 GCA_005879435.1 Deltaproteobacteria bacterium | reverse complement strand
AGGCCCTTAGCGATTACGCTTTCAGGCCACACCGTCCTGGACTTGAAAGCTCGCGGCGCGCCGATCGATCAAATGATCCTCGATCCTTATTTTGCTCAGGCCAACAAACTCATGCTGGCGCGCCACGCGCCGCATCCCTACGCCGCCGCGTTGTTTGTCGATTGGGCACTGTCCGAAGAAGGCCAAAGCATGATCACGACCTTCGGTCGCTTCGTCGCTCGCAAGGGCGTCAAGCAAAGATTCGCCGAGTTGGTTGAAAAGGAATATCTCCTGATCGATGTCGACTTTATCGGGCCGATTCTCGATCAGAGCGGCAAAGAGTTCGGCCAGACGTTTTTGGGCCGTTAGCGCGGTCCAGAATCGACCCGCGGCGCGTCATAAATATGCGCGCCGTCGGGTCTCTTCCTGATTCACATCAGCTTTGACAGCTCTTCTGCGGATCAAGCTGCATCTACGCTTTCAACGTCTTGTTGAAATGGTCAATGGTGCGTTGCCAAGCGAGCTTGGCGGCAGCTTCGTCGTAGCGCGGCGTCGTGTCGTTGTGAAAACCATGATAGGTCTTGGGATATATGAACGCCTCGTACTTAACATTATTGGCCTTAAGGGCGGCTTCATAATCGGGCCATGCCTTGAGGATGTTGGGATCCTGCTCGGCAAAATTAAGCAGCAGAGCAGCCTTGATCTTCGGCACATCTGCTACCGCAGGGGCCGCGCCATAGAAAGGCACTCCGGCCGCAAGCTGTGGCATGCGCACGGCTAGCTGATTCACCACGCCACCGCCGAAGCAGAAACCCACAGCGCCAAGCTTGCCGGTGGACTGTGGGTGCTTGAGCAGAAATTCCGCCCCGGCCACGAAGTCTTCGCGGATCTTTGCTCCGTCCAACTCTTTTTGCATGGCCAGCGCTTTTTCATCGGCCTCAGCGCCATACTTGTCCACGCTTGGATAGCCGCCCAACGGCCAAATCGCGTCCGGTCCGAGCGCCATGAAGCCGGCGACCGCCAAACGCCGCACCACGTCTTCTATATATGGATTGAGCCCGCGGTTTTCGTGAACCACCACGACAACCGGAAACTTGTCACCGCTTGCCGGACGCGCGAGCAAGCCGCGCATCTGCCCATTCGACGAATTGCCCTTAGGCGAGGGATACATCGCGTACTCGGCCTTGATGCGCTTGTCGTCCTTAGGCACTTGCTGCGCCAGCGCATAATTGGGCCGAAGCATGTCCCACAAAGCCGTCGCGGTCAGGCCGCCGACGGCGAATTTGGCCGCGCCGTCTAAAAATTCGCGCCGGTTGATAGCGCCATGGACATACCTGTGAAAAAGACCCAGCAGTTGCGGATCAAAATCACTGGCCTTTTTTCTTTCCATACGATTGCCTCCTTCGGTAGGGGTTTTGAGTTCGCGGGAACGCTACCCGAAACAGCGCTTCAGATCAATACGTCCTTCGTCGTATCGATCCGAAGGCGGTTTGTTGCAATCGCTCCGCAAACAGCAACCATACCCCGAGCAAACGCAGAGATGTGTTTTAACTATATCCCGAACCAGCTCTTGAACGATTGTATTTGTTCGGCCCGTTCTGAGTCCGAGCCCTGGTTGTCGGATAGGCCGATGCGGATCGAGATCGCTTTCCCATCGCCCCATGGCCACCAGGTGCAAAAAACCAAAGCCTCATGGTCGAGATCCGAGGTGAAGAGCAACTGGCCCGGCCAAAGGCCGCCGAGGTGGCTATCGATCGTCCGCACGCGATCGGGCGCGTTGCCGACGTTCGAGCTGTCCCAAATATTGCCAAGAGATCGTTCCAAGGTTGCGCGAATATTTTCTTTACTTTCTACGCCAAACTCAGCCAACACGGTTTCAAAGCGTCGATCCCACTTCCATGACAAGACTCCCTGAAACGAATTCAACAACTCTCGGCAAACGATCTCCACGTCTGAGTTATTGAAATCGTTCAAAGCGTTTTTCTTCCATGCGAACCCAAATACTTATTATCCCTGTGAACCACCCGGCCATTCTTGATCAGCAGATCAAAATCCATCCTCTCGCCTTCTCAGGTTGCGGTCGATTTGTTCCAAATTGATAATTAATTTTTCTTTTTGTCTTTTACTTTGTCAATTTCCCACATATCCCGGCCCATATACGACTTTGCCCGGCCGCGCGCCGGTGTGCTGGCCATTGTCGATCACTACAGAACCGTTGACCAATACGTAATCGATTCGTCTCCCCAATAACCCTCGCGCAACAAACCCCGGTCTTTGAGACCCAAGACTTGCGCCGGCATCGAGGTCATCTTGCGCACGGCGTCTTCGAGTGTAAGTACTTTTTCCTCCCGCGTATATTTACCCAGCACTCTCGGGTTGGTGCCGAAGCTGCGCGGGTGCGGCTTGCCGGGATATTTCTGATTGAGCGCGCTGCCATCGGAACCGATCGAGACCCACGGCACGCGCATAACGGCTTCCACATCGTCTTCGTTCATCGTGTGATGCACGCCGTGAATGAACGCGCCCTCCTCGTAGATCAGATCGAAGCAAGCGCTTGCGGGATCCACCTCGCGAAGCTTGGCGATCTCCGCGATGGTCATGCCTTCGAACTTTTTAAGTGACGCGGTATCTAACCGCGCCGCGACGACGCCTTCCCAGCCGCCGTGCTCGTCGACGTACTGGCTGAACTCGGGATCTTTCATGACGCGCTCCCGGAACGCCGGACTCTTGAATTGCGAAATGGTCTCGTTCGCCGGGCCGTCCTGCACCCAGCGCGGGAACAAACGGCGCCAGGGATGCTGCATAGCCGTATAAGGATATTGATTGGCGGTGATATCCAAGCCTTCGCGTCGCGCTTCTTCGATCTGTTCAACCACTTCGCGCACGCGCCCCCAGTTGGCTTTGGCGCGCATTTTCAAATGATAAACATGGATCGGAATCCGCGACTCCCGCGCGATACGCAACGTCTTGGCCAACTCTTCAAAAATATCGAAGCCTTCGCTGCCGACGTGCACCCCGTAGTAGCCGCCATAGCGCCTGGCCACCTTCGCCATCTCCACCACTTCACCGGGATTCTCCGGCCCTTTAGCGTGCCACGCGGCCGTGAGACCGAGCGCGCCTTCTTCCATCGCCTGGGCAACGAGGCGATTCATCTTCTCCTGCTCGGCGCCGCTGGCCGGACGCTCTTCGAAACCGCAGACGACTCGCTTCACCTGCTGTGGCGAAACGCCGGAAGCGACGTTGATCGAGATTCCGCCGCGCATCACGGTGTTGAAGTAACCGGTGAAAGTTTTCCAATCGGTTTCGATGCCGTTGCGCTTGCGATGTTCGGCTTGGTACTCCTCCAAGATCGCGCCTTCGAGCGGCGCCACGGTCTGGCTCTCGCCGATAATATCCAGCGTTACGCCTTGACGCACTTTGCTCTCGGCGTTGCCGTCGGCGACGATCGGCTGATCACTGTGCGTATGCATGTCGATAAAGCCGGGCGTAACGACGTAACCCTTTGCCGAAATGGCGCGTTGTCCGGATTCCGGACTAATCTTGCCGATGCTCGCGATCTTGCCGTCCTTGATTGCCACGTCGCCGTAAAACCACGGATTGCCGGTTCCGTCGATCAACCGGCCGCCGTGAATCACAATATCGAATTCAGCCATAGTCGCCTCTCCATTTCGCCGTTAGCCGTGCGTATATCACCCGATCAGCCACGCGACAAGATCGAAGCTCGAACGCGAGACAGATCGAGCTCAGCTGTGCATGATCCGACCTGAGTTCAAAACAATCCTGCTCGACCAGCGCGGCGCGGCGGTGAGTCTGTGGAGCTGCTTTGTCATCTCGATTCCGATTTACGTAGTGATTTCGCGCAGCGTTTTAGCCAACCCGAACGTCGGGACCAATCCCTCGATTGCCACTCCGGCGAGGGTCATGTTTTGGCTCCTCACCCTCGTCGATCTGGGTTATTACGTTTACTGGCGCAGGCGAAACTTGCCCCCTGATGCGATCGTCCGCGACGCCAAGGCGACGAAACTATTTCGCGCTTTGGAAGAGTTTAGGGGCGCTGATGAAGAACGCGCCGCTTACGTGGTTTCGACTTACGTCACCTTACGTCACCCGCAAAGTCGTGATCTTCGCCATCGTCGAAGCGATCGCGGTCTACGGATTGGTTTTGGCGATCGTTGGACGCTTTGTCCAAGATCAGTATTGGCTCTCCGCGTTGAGCGTCGCGCTGCTGGTCATCGAATTTCCGTCCGAAAAATCACTTGATGCACTGATCCACGAAGCCGAGCAAACACCGGTTGCAAACGCGAGCTGACGGTATCTCACGGGGCCGATCTCAATTTCGTGGGATATTTCGGACTTGCGTCGCGCCAACAGCCGTGAAACCTGGGCCGGCATGACGCGGCTCTGATGAGCGCATAATCGCGGTTGCCGCCATCGCATCGGCGACGCCCTAACGAACTGATCCGCAAGCTTTGGCACATGGACGGGTGAGTTTAGTCATCCACACGCCACTTGCCGCGCTTGGTCGAATGGCGCAACGCCGATTGGAGTTTTTTTAAAAAGATCCGTCGTGACATTTCTTTAGCGCCAAGACGTTGCATATGGTCCGTGGTCATCTGCGAGTCGATAAAATGAAAGCCCCAGCTCTTCAGTTTCTCCACCAGCACCGCCAGCGCGACCTTTGACGCATCCGTCTTGTAGTGGAACATCGACTCGCCGAAGAAAGCCTTTCCCAGTGATACACCGTAGAGGCCGCCCACCAGCTTGTTGGCATACCAGGCTTCCACCGAGTGTGCGTAACCAAGACCGTAGAGACCGATGTAGGCATCGCGCATTTCCGTAGTGATCCACGTGCCGCTCTGCCCTTCGCGAGGAACAGCGGCGCAGGCTGTGATCACTTCTTCGAAATATCGGTCGAAGGTGACTTGAAAAATATTGCGACGCAAGGTCCTACGCAGGCTGCGCGAAGGTTTGAATTCGTTGAGCTCTAGCACGAAGCGCGGGTCCGGTGACCACCACAGGATCGGTTGGTCATCGGAATACCACGGGAAAATGCCCACCCGGTAGGCCTCAAGCAAACGTTCGTGAGAAAGATCGCCGCCG
>VBKX01000431.1 GCA_005879435.1 Deltaproteobacteria bacterium | reverse complement strand
CGGTTCTCGGGAAAAAGAAACTGCGTCGTGCCGCGGTTGAATGCGTTAAACCGTTTGCGCAGCACGATGAGCCGCTTCATCCACCACAGTTGTGAGCTCAAATTCTGCTGCTGCGCCTCGACGTTGATCGCTTCGTAGTGCTGTTCTGGATCGACGATCACGGGCAGGTAGAGCCGCTGCGGGTTGGCGCGGGAGAAGCCGGCGTTTCGATCGGCGCTCCACTGCATCGGCGTGCGCACGCCGTTACGGTCACCGAGGTAGAAATTATCGCCCATGCCGATCTCATCGCCGTAATAGATCACCGGAGTTCCGGGTAGAGAAAAGAGCAACGCGTTGAGTAATTCTATTTTTCTGCGGTTGCCGCCCAACAGCGGCGTCAACCGGCGGCGGATACCGAGATTGAGTCGCGCCTTGGGATCGGTAGCGTAGACCTTATACATGTAGTCGCGATCCTCGTCGGTCACCATTTCGAGCGTCAGCTCGTCGTGGTTGCGCAGAAACAAGGTCCACTGGCTGTTGGCGGGAATCTCCGGCGTTTGGTTGAGAATATCGACGATGGGAAACCGGTCTTCCATGTGCACGGACATAAAAATGCGCGGCATCACCGGGAAGTGAAACGCCATGTGACATTCGTCGCCGGCGCCGAAATAGGTGACCGCCTCTTCCGGCCATTGGTTGGCTTCGGCGAGCAGCATGCGATTGCGAAATTTCTCGTCGATGTGCCGGCGCAGCTCTTTTAAAAAAAGATGGGTTTCCGGCAGATTTTCGCAACTGGTTCCTTCGCGCTCGAAAAGATAAGGAACCGCATCCAAGCGCAATCCGTCCACGCCCATCTCCAACCAAAAATCCACCGTTTCGAACATCGCCTGTTTGACCACCGGGTTGGCAAAATTCAAATCCGGCTGATGGGAATAAAAGCGATGCCAGTAATAAGCCTTGGCCACCGGGTCCCATGCCCAGTTGGAGGTCTCAAAGTCTTTAAAGATGATGCGCGCCTCTTTGTATTGCTCCTGGTTTTCGCTCCAGACGTAGTAATTGCGCTCCTTGCTGCCGGACGCCGCCCGTCGCGCCCGCTGAAACCACGGGTGTTGATCCGATGTATGATTGAGCACGAGCTCGGTAATCACGCGCAAGCCGCGTCGGTGCGCCTCGGTTAGAAAAATTTTAAAGTCCTTCAGCGTGCCGTAGTCGGGGTGGATTTCGGTATAACTGGCGATGTCGTAGCCGTCGTCTTTCAACGGCGAGGGATAGAACGGTAAAAGCCAAAGCGCGGTGACGCCCAGATCGTAAAGATAATCCAACTTCTCGGTGAGCCCTTGAAAGTCGCCGATGCCGTCGGCATTGCCGTCGGAAAACGCCCGCACATGGAGCTCATAAATGACGGCGTTCTTATACCAAAGCGGGTCGTCGTCGAGGGCGAAGTCTTGTGTGGTTTTTTTTGCGCGCCTCATGATGTCACATGAAATAGTCGAAGTCCTGCTCCCGCCGCACGCGCCGGCGCAGCCGCAAGATGTGGGCCGGCGCCATATTCGGATCGAGCGCGACGTAATTTTTTTCGCCATGCCAAAGAAAACGCGCGCCGCTCAAAAGATCGTGCGCCTGATACGAGGCATCGAGCCGCAGCGCTTCCACTGGGATTTTAACCCACCCCGACTGCACATGGTGCGGATCCAGATTCACCACGACGGCGACCACGTTGCCGAGATCCTCCGTCTGCTTTGTGTAGCAGATGATCTGCTCGTTATCGACCTCGTGGAACTGTAGGCTCCAATCGCTCTGCAGCGCGGGGTTCTCCCTGCGAATCCCGTTGATCCGCGCGATAAATTCTTTCAGACTGTCCGCGCTTTCCCGGTCCCAATGTTTAATCTCATATTTTTCCGAATCGAAATACTCTTCGCTGCCGGGCTCGCGCGGGCGCGCTTCCAAAAGCTCGAACGCCGGTCCGTAAATCCCGTAGCTGGCTCCCAGTGTCGCCGCCAGAACCAGGCGGATCATGAAGGCTGGGCGGCCGCCGAATTGCAAATACTCGGTCAAAATATCCGGCGTGTTCGGCCACAGGTTGGGGCGAAAGTACTCGCGCACTTCGGTTTGCGTGAGCTCCTGAAAATATTGCGTGATCTCGGGCTTGGTGTTGCGCCAGGCAAAGTAGCTATAGGATTGGCTGAAGCCGAGCTTGGCCAGCCGGTACATCACCTTGGGACGGGTGAACGCTTCGGCAAGAAAAATCACCTCCGGGTGATCTTTTTTCATTTCGCCGATCAGCCACTCCCAAAACGGCAGCGGCTTGGTGTGCGGGTTATCGACCCGAAAAATGCGGATTCCCTGTTCGTGCCAAAATTCAACGACACTTTTTAGTTCCTGCCAGAGCTCACGCCATTGATCCGAGGTGAAATCCAGAGGATAGATATCTTGATATTTTTTCGGCGGGTTTTCGGCGTACTGAACGGTACCATCCGGACGCCAGCGAAACCACTGGGGATGTTCTTTGACATAGGGATGATCGGGGCTGCACTGATAGGCCAGATCCAAAGCGACTTCGAGGCCAAGAGTCTCGGCTTTTCGGACGAATCTTTTAAAATCTTCGAGAGTCCCGAGACGCGGATGAACGGACTTGTGGCCACCCTCGTCAGAACCGATCGCCCAGGGGCTGCCCGGGTCATTTGCCGTGGCCGTCACCGAATTGTTTTTCCCCTTGCGATGGGTGTACCCGATCGGATGAATCGGCGGCAGATACAGAATGTCAAAGCCCATCGAGGCGACATAGGAAAGCAGCCGCTCGCCGTCCTTAAAAGTCCCGTGCGCGCCGGACTCGGCGGCGCACGACCGCGGAAACATCTCATACCAAGCGCCGCAGCGCGCTTTCTCGCGGTCGACCACCACGGCGAGTTCCTTGGAATATCGGGTTTCGGCGTTTCGATCGGGATAGCGTCCGACCAATCCCAGCAAATCATCGCTGATCGCCGTGGCGAGCTTGTCTGATAAAGTTTGGTCGTCGGCGCGCAGGCTTTTTGCCTCCTCAGCGAGTTTTTTTTGATCGCCGGCGGCAGCTCGCTTTGCCGCTTCTTCGATCCACAGAGCACCGGTCAGAAAGTCCAATTCCGTGTGCGCGCCGACCTCGGCTTTCTTCTGCAAATCGCGTCGCCAGGACTTAAACTGATCGACCCATGCGGCAAGCGTATAAACGTAACGGCCGATCTCGGCAGCGACAAACACGCCGCGCCAACGATCGTTCACGAGCAATTTCATCGGCGCTTCGCGCCAATTTTTTTCCTCTTCGCGCCGGAACAGCAGGCTGCAGGAAATGACCTCGTGGCCGTCGGCGAACATGTCGGCTTCTATCGTCACTGACTCGCCGCAGGTACGCTTGACCGGAAACAGACCGGCGTCAATTTCCGGCGTGACGTTTTCGATGACAACACGGCTTCTGCCGTCCCGCGCTGGGTTAAACGATGGCTGCATGCAAGCTTTCCCCAATGAGCTGTGATTCCGCCAAAGCGTCTTCGTGATAAAGCAATGCTACCGGAAAATTGTTGAATACGCCGCGCAGAAGCAGATTTTTCGTTGGCGCCGTATCCGCCGCTTCCAAACGTTCGCCGCTGATGATGTTGAGCCATCGGCCTGGCATATCGTCGCGAAGGCTGATCGCGGTCGAATTCCAAACCCCGGCTCCCAGCGGCGGGGTTCCGTGATAGACCCTATTGCCAACCAAGCACGGCACGACCGCCAGCGCCCAGGTTTGACCTTTGCGTCTGGCGAACGCACAAACCGCTGGCTTCGACTCCCCGGTGGCCTCGAGCGGAATATACTCGCCGTCAGTGAACAGCTCCTGGTGCGCCCGGCGAAAGTCCAGCAGCTTGTGAATCAGATAGAGTTTAATCCGGCCATCCTCCCAGTGCGACATTAGATCGCGCAGCAAGCCCGGGTGGTCTTTCACTTCTGCGCCTCTGAGCTCTTCGAGTAAGTAGCGCCGCTCGGCGTAATCCACCGGCCGGCGGTTGTCCGGGTCGACAAAGCTTAAATCCCAAAGCTCGGTTCCCTGGTAAACGTCCGGCACTCCCGGCGAAGCTATTTTGAGGAGCGTCTGCGATAGCGAATTAAACATGCCGCAATAGGCGATCCTCTTTGCAAAGGGAAGAAATTCTTCGGTGAAGCGATTGCTTTCGGCCGGCGCGAGGATCTGCCGGGCAAAATCGACAAAGGCTTGTTCATAAGCGCCGTCCGGTTTGAGCCATTCAGTATGGACTTTGGCTTCTCTGACGGCTTTGATCAAGTAGGCGGTGAGCCTTTCTAGAAATTGTGCATCCTGACTGAGCGGGTAGGAACCGATCAGAGTCTGATAGAGAAAGTATTCGTCATTGCGGTCCGGCGCTTCCGCGCCCCTGATCTTGGTCTTTTTCGCCCGGTTGGTTCTGCTCCATGTTCGTAAATTCTTTTCCCATTCGGCTCATGGGTAGCCGTGGCGTTCATGGCGTGCGGACAACGCGCCAAACGCCGGAGGTTGAAATCGTGAAACTCTTCGACGGATGCGCCGAACCGATCCGGCGCACCGCCCACTTCATTCAGCGACAGCAGGCGATTATAAACATACAACGCGGTATCTTCCGAGCCTTTGGCCATCAGCGGCCCGGTCAGTTGCTGGAAGTGCATGACAAAGTCCGTCCAGCGGTTTCTCTCCTCGTCGGTGGCGTGATCGGCAAAATCGAGAAGCAGAAAACGGCCGATGTAATTCAATTCGAGAA
>VBKX01000059.1:9651-10126 GCA_005879435.1 Deltaproteobacteria bacterium | reverse complement strand
GGTCGCGATTTCACCGATAAAACGCCAATGCGGCGATGCGCTGCTCGATCTCGGCCATCATTTTTTTGTAAGGCGGCGCGTCGATGCCGCCGAAGCGCCGTTGGAATTCCCGCTCGGGCATGAATTCCGGCAAGTCTTCCGTCATCGGCATGATGTCTTTTTCGCCGATCGACGCACGCAAGCGCTGCTGCAGGACACGCGCCGACGTCGGATTGGCAGCATATTCGCCGAAGCGCGTGCCGGCGCGGTCGGCGGCGATATCGTTGAACGAAAAGCCGCTGCCGCCGCGGGAATCCTCTATTTCTTTGTAAACGCCCACGGCGTCGGCGAGGGGCCCGCCGGCTCTGGCGGCTAGCGCTGCCGAGATGATGAAATGCTTGGGGAAGTCGTCACGGCGGTTGAGCAGTGCACGACGCATCTCGGGCTGCGACCAGCTTTTCGCGTCGGGTAAAATCGTCTCCAAGCTTTGTCCATT
>VBKX01000059.1:3078-9641 GCA_005879435.1 Deltaproteobacteria bacterium | reverse complement strand
GGGTAAAATCGTCTCCAAGCTTTGTCCATTGACGTAGAGGGTGAGCAGAAATATCGCGGCGCGGTTTTCTGCAACGGCATCGCCATCGTTCGAACGGTCCGCGGCGAGCATAAAGAGAGGCGCGAGTAGCTCGGGCAGTGAAACATCCTTCGACTTCAGCGAATGGCTTATCGAAGCCAGGCGTTCTTGATAAGCCCGCAGGCGCGCCCGCTCTTGCGCCGGCAGCAAGGCCGTGCGCAATTTATTCGGCAGGTCGGCTTGCCATTCATAGGTCAACGCGATCCGTCTATCCTGGATCGTCACCTTCTTGATGACATTCTGAAAAGAACGAATATCCGCGTCGTTGAATGTCAAAGCAAAAAGTCGGGGGATCATCCAGTACGCGAGCCACGGTGGTATGGAGATTTTGCCGATGCGCAACGACGCAATCCGCGGCAACGCACCATCTTCCGCCAGCACAGCGTCGAGGTTTATGTAAATCGGCAACTGAACCATCGGTGGCTTGAGGCTAGCTCCGATATTCAAGCTGCCCCGTTGCAGGCGCACCCGAGCACCTCCCGCGGCGTATTGGCGCGCCAGGTAATTGGCGGCGAGGTCGAGATCATTTTGACTGACGGAGATGGTGCGGCGCGCGCCCGGTTTTAACTTGCGTGGGTCATTCTGATCGAGAATGCGCTTGGCCCTTTCGATGTTCGAAGGCGTAATTTCGGCGGCGCGATTAATGCTCGGTTCGGTATCGACGGCGAGGTAAAGCAATCCGGCAAGGGCGAGGGGAAGTACAAAGAACAGCAGAAAGAACAGTTTCAGAAATAATCGCATCGCCGATCCTAAAAATTTTAGCCGATGTCGAAGCCGATTGCGAATCGGCATGAAAAAATTGCCGAGGGTAGACACCCGGGTCTGCCCCTACATCAAATTGCGCCGCGACCTTTTTGATGGGTGTATTGCTCTACGCGCAGCCTAGAGATAAAGTTGGCGGATTCGGAACTCATGACAAGCGTAAACTCCATCCGTTGGATTGATCGTTGGATCGGGATTCCCGTTTGTTTTGTCTTGACGGGCGTGCGCCGATTGACCGAGCTCGGCAAGCACCCGCATATGCCGCGGCTGCGGGCCGTCCTGTTTGTCAAATTAGCCGAGCAGGGCTCGACGGTGTTGGCGTGTGCTGCGATTCGCCGCGCCATCGACCTGGTTGGGCGGAACAACGTCTATTTCCTGGTGTTCGAGGAGAATCGTTTCATCCTCGACGTGATGGCACTCCTGCCGAGAGAAAACGTATTGGTCATCCGCCGCGATAATCTGTTCGCAGCCGCTCTCGACACGGTCCGGGCTATCCGGTCATTGTATAAACGGCGGATCAACGCAGTCATTGATTTCGAGTTTTTCGCGCGCTTTTCGGCCGCGATCAGCTTTCTCACCGGTAGCGATTATCGAGTCGGGTTTCACTCTACGGGAGGCGAGGGACCGTATCGCGGCGATCTTATGACCCATCGGCTGCGTTACAATCCTTATCTGCATACCGCTGAGACTTTTCGCTTGATGGTTGAGGCACTGACATATGCGCCGACTGATTTGATCCGTCTCGAGCAGAAGTGGTTGAAGCTCAAGCCCTGCTTCGCAAAGCGGCGCGGGCCGAGACCCCGCTGTCGCTCATTTTGCTGAATCCCAATTGCAGCGATCTGCTGCCGCTCCGTCGCTGGCCGGTTGAAAGCTATGTTGAGCTGGCGCGGCGGCTCACGGCGAGGTATCTGCGCTTGCATGTGGCGCTGACAGGGCAGCCGTCCGAAGCGCAAGGCGCGGCCGCCTTGGTGCAAGAAATAGGATCAGAGCGCTGTTTTAGTTTGACCGGCCAGACCACGCTGAGACAGCTCTTGGTGATCTTCGGGCTAGCCGACGTGCTGGTTACGAACGACAGCGGGCCGGCTCATTTTGCCGCTCTGACGCCGATCGAAGTGGTTACGCTCTTCGGTCCGGAAACCCCGCAGCTTTATCAGGCGCGCACGCCGAGGAGTCACGTGTTCTGGGAGGGGCTCGCTTGCAGTCCTTGCGTCAGCCCGCTCAATCAAAAGCAGTCTTTTTGTCAAAACAACTTGTGCATGCAGCGCATCGAAGTCGACGCCGTCTTCGACAAGGTCTGCGAAGTCTACGAGGCGAGATTCAATGAGGACACCACTCGCATGTCGGATCGACGTCTTATACGGGCAACTGCCCTGCTTTTTTGCTTACGATTTCTCGCCGCTTCTCTAATCGACCTAGCGCCCCAAGAGACTTACTATTGGAATTACGCCCAGCATCCGGCGCTGAGCTATTTCGATCATCCCCCGATGATCGCATGGGTCATCAGCGCAGGTCAATTTCTCCTGGGCAAGAACGCGCTCGGCGTCCGGCTCGGTGGACTTTTGTTAACTCTTCTTTCAACTTGGCTTCTCTATACGTTGGGCAGGTTTTGGTTTAACCGAAGAGCGGGGCTCTGGGCTGCCTTGCTTTTCCAATTGATACCGCTCTATTTCGTTTATGGTTTACTGATCACGCCCGACGTGCCGCTGATTTTTTTCTGGCTGCTGACGCTCTACCTGGTTTCCTTGGGGCTTGCCCTGCTGTCCAAATATCCGGCGATCTTTTTGGTTCCGTCGACATTGCTATGGCTTACTTTAGATCGCTGTCACCGCCAGTGGCTCATCAGAAAAGAGCCCTACCTAGCTCTACTTATCGCGGCGCTGTTCTTCACTCCGGTGATTCTTTGGAACGTCGAGCACGACTGGGCCTCTTTCGGCTTCCAAGTGAGCGATCGATTGCATCGCGCGCCTAGCCACCCACTCAAAAGCTTGGGAGAATTTTTGCTCACGCAGCTCGGCGTGACTTCGCCCATTCTTCTGGCAGGCTTACTCATGCTCCCGGCGCTTCCCGTGTCGTACGCTTTGAGCGACTGGCGCCTCCGATGGCGGTTTTGTTTTCTTTTCTCGATCCCGATCCTCGCCTTCATGCTGCTTTTCAGCATTCGTTCCGGAGTCAAGGCCAACTGGACGTTGCCCGGGTATCTATCCCTGCTCGTCGCCGCTTATCCCTGTTACCGCTATTTTCGTTTTAACAGCGGCGCTCGCAAGCTGCGCGTGGTCAGGTATTTCTTGCTCTCTTTTTTTTACACTTTGCCAGTTCTGTATGTCGTTGCGGTTTATCACTTAACCCTAACGATACCGGGAATTCCCGCGCACAGTTTTACGACCGGTTGGAAAGAGTTGGGACAGGCCGTCGGCCGGGAAGCACGAGCGTTTGAGGTCGCCGGTGGGAAAAAGGTGTTCCTTCTGGGTTTGGATAGTCACTACATCGCCGCCGCTCTTTCGTTTTATAGCGATGACAGCCGCGAAGTTTTCTCGCGTAACGTCGTCGGCAAAAACGCGTTAGCCTTCGACTATTGGAGGCCAAAAATCGATCTCGCTGGTTTCAACGCGCTCGCGGTGGACGGCAATCCGCCCGAGCTGGATGCGCTGCGTAAATACTTTGTTCGCGTGGATGAAAATATAAAACGGCTTCCGGTTATGATGGATGGCAGGATTCTTGGCCATTTTTATGTCGTGAAGTGCTTCGGTTATATGCGGCCCGATGCTAGACCGGTTATGGTCAGCGAGATGATCGAAGGAGATTGAATTTGCGAAATCTATACAGATTCCGGCATCACGTCGGTCATCGAGCGTCGTTTGCGACGATATCGCAGGGGCTTACGACAATTCGGTTTTTAACCAATCCACGATCGTCGGAAAGGTTTGCGGTGTTTGCCCCATGTGACCGCCGGGGAAGACGCGCGCGGATTTCGGCGAGCCGTATTCTAGGAGAATGTAAAGATCGGCGATCGGAGTTTGCAGATCGTTTTTGCCGTTGACGATGAGCATGGGACAGGACGGTTTCTCCAACCAGCCCTGCTCTTTGAGCGAGAGTGCCGACCAAGGTTTCATCAGCTCGTCAATGCTGTTGACGCCGAAGAGCCGGCAGCGAGCGATGTCGTGATCCATGAGGTAACTGTCGGCGTTGGTCGACTCGCGCAGCCAGTCCTCTTGAAAAAAATAATGCACGCCGCCGCCCCAAACGATCGACGCGCGCAGGCGCTGCGCTTCCACATAAGCCATCTTCGCCGCCCAGTAACCGCCGAAGCTCCGGCCCATAATGGCGATTCGTTTAGCATCGACATCGGGCCGCTTCTCCAGATAGTCGATCACGGCGGTAAAGACTGACTCCGCGGTCGGCGACGCTTTGATGGGACATTCGCCGACGCCCGGCATATCCATCGAACAACTGGCCATGCCTGCTTTCTGCAAACCTTCATCGTATTCGTAACTCTCCGCCTTGAATGAATCGATGCCCCCGAAGTTGATCACAATTGCGTATTTCTGCCCGTCCTGCGGTATGCGCACGTAGATTGGAATTTTCTTATCAGCAAAAGCAATTTCGACGCGCTCCAGCGCCGGCTCGAAATATTTGCCGGCCTTCTCATACACTTCGAGACTTTTGCGGAAGCACTCCATCTTCCCCGGCGTATGCGGCGTCGGATAGCGGCCGGTGGCGTAGTAAGCATAGGCTTGAACGTACGAGTCGCGGGCTTCTTTGAACCTGTCGGCTTGCTCTAACTTGGCGCCGTTTTCTTCGTAGGGTCTGGCGACGCGCGACCATTCTCTCGCCCAAAGCTCGGGATCTTTGCTCGTTAAGTTGGCGAGCACGGACTCGACGTCTTCCCGCTTCGCGTGACGAAAGGTGTTGCGCTTGCCGGTGCGCTCGCGAATCATCGCTTTGATCTCGTCTAACTCCTTTACTCGACCCATGGGCGCTACCTCCGGACTCGTTCAAGTCCTTCAAAAAGTTCTAGCCGTTCAAGTTGTTCTCATTGAAAGAGGGCCTGTTGGAACGTCGTCTACTCTACCTTGACATTAACTTCAAGCTGCCAGTAAGATCCGCCAGCTTTTGACCCAGCATGCAGTCCTGGAGGCAACCGTGAAGCGAGCGTGGCTTTTCGTTTTCATTGGTGTGCTAGCTCTCGCCGATTTCGTGCCAATGTCTTTGGCGCAAACGCCTAAGCGCGGCGGCACGCTGACCATCGGTTTCAAAGAGGAACCGGATCGCCTCGACGCGCGTTATCCTGGCCGGCGCTTTATTCTGTTTCCGGAAGTCTTTGAAAGTCTCGCCGCGTTCGGCAAAAACTTGAGCGACATTCGCCCGGCTCTGGCGGAAAAATGGGAGCAGCCGAACCCCACGACCTACATTTTCTATCTGCGCAGGGGCGTGAAGTTTCACAACGGCCGGGAGCTCACTGCGGAGGACATCAAGACCAATATCGAGTGGCGCAGCAAAGAGGCGCCGAAGGATTGGCCGCGCATGCGCAATCTCGAGGCCATGAGCAAGATCAAAGAGGTCGAAATTCTCGACCGCTATAAGATCAAGATCACGATCGACGAGCCCGGACCGATGATGGTGACGGCGTTTACGGGCGGTGACACGGGGTTGCCGGGAATCATTCCGCCCGAGGCCGCGGGAAAATACATGCTCGGCAAGGGCGGCACGGTGCCGATTGGCACGGGGCCGTTCAAATTCAAAGAATGGGTTTCCGGCAGCCATATCATTTTGGAACGCTTCGACGATTATTGGGGTCCGAAAGCGCTGGTGGATCGCATCGTGTTTAAATTTATCTTCGACGATGACGCGCGGCTGATCGCGCTGCAGCGCGGCGACGTCGATCTCGCCGAACAGATCACCGGCGGCGGCTTGCCGATCGCGCGCAAAGATCCCAACCTTCAATTATTCAGCGCGCTACGCACCTTCCGCGATATCAAGCTTTATTACAACAATAAGAACTGGCCATTGAGCGACCTGCGCTTTCGCCAGGCGCTGACGATGATCGTCAATTTCGACAAGAACGTCGAAGTGCTGAGTGGCGAAGCGGTGCGGGCGAAAAGCTTCATGGCCGGTTCGCCGTGGGCCAACGACCCGGCGATTGGCAAACTGTTTCCCAAATACGATGTCGAAAAAGGCAAGCAGCTGCTCAAAGAAGTCGAGAAAGCGGCCGGCAAACCGATTCCGGAGCTTGTTTACGTCAGCCCCAACCGCGACGTATATGTCAAGATCGCCAATCTTCATTACGCCGCGTACACGGCGGCGGGCTTGAAGATCAATCTCAAAATGGTCGACCCGAACCAGTGGTTGCGCGATCGCGACTCGGGCAATTACGATATTACGCTGGCGGGCGGCGGCGGTCCGGGCATGGATCCGCTCTATCAGGCGCGCATGTTCGGATCGAGCAAGGACGTCGGTTTGGTCGAACGAGACGGCTTCAATAGTCCGCGTTACGTCAACAAAGAGTACGACGCGGTCATTCGCAAAGCGCAGTCGACCGAGGACCGCAAGGCGCGCGCGAAGCTATACCAGAGCGCGGATAAGATCCTCATGACCGATTTACCCGCGGTGCCGTACTATCACGAGGTTTATTTCCACGGCGCCAACAAAAAGGTGAAGGGAATTATCGTGACGGAAAGCGGAGATCCCCATCTGTACACGCCGGCGGGACAAGTTTGGCTGGATAA
>VBKX01000059.1:0-2979 GCA_005879435.1 Deltaproteobacteria bacterium | reverse complement strand
TGATTCCCGTGTTGATCGGCTGCTCACTGCTGGTGTTTCTTGCCTTGCAGTTTCTGCCCGGCGACGCTGCCCAGGCGTTTCTCGGCGAGCGCGAGTTCAATCAGGAAGATTACAAAGCGATGCGCGAGTATCTCGGCCTCGATGAACCCCTGTACGCGCAGTACTATAAATACGTCAAAAACATTTTGCACGGCGATTTCGGCCGCTCGGTGCGCACGCACGAGCAAGTTCTACCGGCGATTGTCGAAAGAATCCCCGCCAGCCTGACTTTGGCCGCGGCGTCGCTGGTCGTCGCGCTGATCATCGGCATCCCCGTTGGCATTCTCTCGGCGGTCAAACCTTATTCCCGGCTGGATCAAGGCAGCATGATCGGTGCGCTGCTCGGGGTCTCGGTGCCTAACTTCTGGCTGGCACTGATGCTGATACTTTTGTTCTCGCTCTATCTCGATTGGTTTCCCGCCTCGGGCCGCGGCACGCCTCCCGACTTGAAGCATTTAGTCTTGCCGTCGATCGTTTTGGGCAGCGCCTACGCGGCGACGATCTGCCGCTTGACGCGCTCGTGCATGCTCGAAGTGCTCAACCATGATTTCGTGCGCACGGCGCGAGCCAAGGGGCTGATGGAATTTTTCGTGATCAACAAGCACGCTTTGCGCAACGCGCTGATTCCCGTGGTCACTGAGATCGGCATCTCGATCGTCGGGCTAATCGAAGGGAGCACCGTGATCGAAGTCGTATTCGCCTGGCCGGGCATCGCGCGCATGGCCTTTCAAGCCGCGCAGTATCGGGACTACCCGATGCTGCAAGGGTGCGTCTTGATGGTAGGGTTTCTCTTCGTCGTCGTGAACTTGGCGGTGGACGTTCTATATTACTATCTCGACCCGAGAATCAAATTCACCGGAGCGGCCCATGAAGGCTGAAGCCTTATTCGATTTTGCGCCCTCGGGGAAGTCGCGCGTCCGAGCCACTGGCGAAATTCCTACCGCCAATTTCTCCACAACGGTCTGGGCATGTTCGGCGCGCTCATCAGCTTGGCCATCGCGGTGGTTGCCATCACCGCGCCGTGGCTCGCGCCTTACGATCCGATTCAGGTCGGGCCCGATAAAATTTTCGCGGCCAAGAGTTGGAGTCATTGGCTCGGCACCGATGAACTGGGTCGCGATTTACTTTCGCGACTGATCTACGGCGCGCGCATTTCGTTTTTCGTCGGTATCATCGCGGTGATTTTCAAGACCGTCATCGGCACCGCGATTGGCTTGGTCACCGGGTATTTCGAAGGTTTCGTCGATCATCTGCTCATGCGCTGCATTGATGTGCTGTACGCGTTTCCCAGAACGTTGCTGGCATTGTTGATTCTCACCATCGTCGGTCCAAGCATCCCTGCGCTGATCTTTGTTATCGGGTTGGGGGGCATTCCGCAGTTCGCCCGCATCGTGCGCGGTGCCGTGCTGTCGGCGAAACAAAATGACTATGTCGTTGCGGCGCGTTCGCTCGGATCCACCAGCGGACGGATTATCTGGCGTTATCTTTTGCCCAATGTGCTGGCGCCGATTCTAATTCTCTCGAGCTTGAGTTTGGCGCGGGCGATCACCGCAGAGGCGAGCTTGAGCTTTCTCGGCCTCGGTATTGATCCGACGCTGCCGACATGGGGCGGCATGTTGCGAGCCGGCGGGCCGTATCTGCGGCTGCATCCGCACATGGCGATCTTTCCCGGTCTGCTCATCATGTTGGCAGTTTTAATGCTATGGGAGATGCTATCCGCGATATTTTGGATCCGCGGATGTTAAGCAGAGTCCGTGGAGGTCGAACCCCCTAAGCGCCTTTCGCAAACCCGCCTCAATCATGGCTGATTTACTCCAGGTTAAAAATCTTCAGACGTCGTTTTTTACGCCGGAGGGCGAAGTGCGCGCCATCGACGGCGTAAGTTTCGAGATCGGCGAGGGCAAAACTCTCGGCTTGGTCGGCGAATCGGGTTGCGGCAAGAGCGTGACCTCGCTGTCGATCATGCGTCTCATCCAGTCGCCGCCGGGAAAAATCGTCGGCGGTGAAATTATCTATCGCGGGCGGGATCTCTTGAAGCTCAACAACGAAGCGATGCGCAAGATACGCGGCAACGAGATCTCGATGATTTTTCAAGAGCCGATGACGTCGCTCAATCCGGTCTTCACGGTTGGCAACCAGATCGGCGAGGCGATCAAACTGCACCAAGGATTAGGCAAACAAGAAACCCGGCAAAAAACTATCGAGATGCTGCGTCTGGTGAAGATCGCCGATCCGGAGTCGCGTGTCGATTCCTATCCGCATCAGCTGAGCGGCGGCATGCGCCAGCGCGTCATGATCGCCATGGCGTTATCGTGCAATCCGAGTCTGTTGATCGCCGACGAGCCGACGACGGCGTTGGACGTTACGATCCAAGCACAGATTCTCGAGCTGATGAAAGAGCTGCAGCAGAAGATCGGCGGCATGGCGCTGTTGCTGATTACCCACGACCTCGGCGTGGTTGCCGAGCAAGCCGACGAAGTCGCGATCATGTACGCGGGCAAGATCGTCGAGCGAGCAAACACCAAAGCGATCTTCAGCCGCCCTTTTCATCCTTACACGGTGGGGTTGTTGAACTCGCTGCCAGGCGCCACCGGGCAAAAGAAAAAACGATTGGATGCAATACCGGGCGTGGTGCCGAATCCGTTGCATCTTCCGAGCGGCTGCCGTTTTCGCGACCGCTGCCCCAGGGCTGCCGATCTTTGCGCGCAATCGGAGCCCGAGCTGGTGGAGAAAGAGCCGGGTCACACGGTCGCATGTCACTTTCCGCACACAGAAACGCGGGAGCAACCGAGAATCGAAGCTTGAGGATGGAAGAATGCGTTTGTCGATTATCGAGCCAATTTCGGCAGTAAACTTTTTGATATGAGCCTGTTAGAAATCCGCGATCTAAAAAAACACTTTCCCGTGGGCGAGGGTTTGTTCTCGCGCAACAAGGGCAGC
>VBKX01000428.1:1486-4637 GCA_005879435.1 Deltaproteobacteria bacterium | reverse complement strand
GGAAAAAGCGCTCGTCGGCGGCTACTCGTTGACGCGTATCATGGCCTTCTCGCCCAAGACACCGGCCGCCCGTGTGACGGAGCTAAGGCAGGCGTTCCAGGCGATGGGAAAGGACCCGGCATTCTTGGGCGAATGGGAGAAAAGTCAGGGGTCGCCGCCGCGCTTGGTGTCAGGAGACGAAGCCGGAAATATCGCCGCTTCCATTCTCAAAGCGCCAAAGGAAGCCGTAAACATTCTCAAGAAGTTCGCGATTCCATAGCATTGAGCACAACAAAATTCGAAATTCGAATGTCGAAATCCGAAATAAACTCAAAATTCAAAACTCACGAGAAAATCCGAAACGGGTTTGCTGTTTTTGATCATTGGAGATTGTTTCGAATTTCGGATTTCGAGATTCGGATTTTTTTAGTCGCATCAACACAATGTTCACTTCAAGAAGAATTCTTCGACAGCTAGTGTTGGCCATCGTCATCTCAGTACTCTTCTACGACCCTGCATGGGCGGCGGACAGGCTGCGCATCGGTTACGGCGCGCCGTCGGTGGCGATGTCGATGCTGTGGATCACTAAAGAAGGCAAACTTTTCGAAAAGAACGGTTTGGATGTCGAGGTCCTCTATTTGGAGAGTGCCTTGGTACAGCGCGCGCTGATCGCCGGCAACATAGATTACGGCGAGATGACCGGTTCGCTGATGGCGGCGCCGAAGCTGCAGGGCGCCGATCTAGTCATGGTCGCGGGTTTTTTGAACCAGCTCATATACCGCCTGGTCACGCGACCGGAAATCAAAACAATAGCTGATTTAAAGGGGAAACGGGTGGCCGTGTCTCGCTTCGGCGCCGGCGCAGATCGGGCGACGAGATTTTTATTGACGAAGCTCGGTTTCAATCCGGAAAAGGACGTCGTGCTTATACAGGTCGGCGGCGCGCCGACGAGATTGGCGGCATTGGCCGCCAACTCCATCGATGCAACCATTGTCGAGCCACCGGATCACAAGAAAGCGCAAGAAGCGGGTATGAGAGTTTTGGCGAACATGGAGGAAATGGGCATCCCCTTCCAGCACACAGGTCTGGTAACGACGCGCGCGCATTTGGCAAAATCGCCGGACATCGCGCGCCGAGTCATGAAGTCGTTCGTCGAAGCTGCAGCAGGAACGGGATCTCGACGATGCCTACCAGATCCTGCGCGGCTTCATGCCGAGAAAGCCCTATCCAACTCTCGACGGCTTCAAAATGGTTTTCGCCGAACTGGCCGAACAAATTCCCACGGCAAAAACCGCCGACCCCAGGGATTTCGTCGACACTCGATTTCTCGAAGAGTTGGATCGTTCGGGCTATATCGACGGACTTTACCGTTAAACTTTTCAATTCACTGGAAAGTCTTCAATAACGGCATCCGATCAAACTCGGGTTGAAATGAACCCAAGCGTCGATCAATCCAGTTATGGATAATTTCGATTTTTGCGGAAAATATTTTGGCCGAACTCGAGTCGCTACCGGATGAGGAAGCCCAACGACTGGTAAGCCAACGTGGTCCGAGGGATTCCAAAAGCTGAGTGGATCGCGACTGTTTGACCATCGGTCGAAGACCGCAACGCATAGGTCACAAAACAGAACTCAGCTACAGCGTCCGGGGGCCCACTTCATCATTACCCCCAAAGTCTAATTTGTTATTTCGCTCGGGGTCCGGTTAAACGCCGCAAATTTTCTTTGTTGACCTCGATGCCATGTCCCGAGGTCATGGGCGGAGATGCCGTTCCGTGAGATACCGTGATGGGGCTGAAAATATCTTGTTCGCCGAGGCGCATGAATCCGGTCATTTCGCCGCCCGGTTGGGCGTTCTTCAATGCGCAGTGGAGCTGCATCTCAGCCGCCGAAAGTATCGTCGTGCATGCGCTGCCCTGGCCGATCACCACGGGAAGCCCCCTGGCGCCGACCACCGCGGCGATATCAAGTCCTCTGTGAAACCCGCCGATGTGACTGAGCTTGATTTTCAAAAGATCCGCCGCGCGATTTTCAAGCACTGCCAAAGCATCTTCCGGCGAACTGACGCTTTCCTGCGCGGCAATGGGGATACCGACGGCGCGACGCAGCTCGGCGAGGCTTTGCAGATCGCCGCGCGCCAAGGGCTGCTCGGCGTCGGTGATGTGAAACTGGCTCAGCTCGTTCAAGACATTTCGAGCGTCCACAAATGAATAGCAAGCGTTGCCGTCGACTCGAATCTGCGCGTCATCACCGACCGCCCGGCGCACGGCGCGCACTCGTTCGATATCTTTCCGGTGATCCTGCTGGCCGATTTTTATCTTGAAGGTTTGAAAACCCTCTTGCTTGAGCTGACCCGCGCGCGCGCCGATCGCTTCCGGTCCGAGATCCATGCCCAGTCCGCCCACTAAGTTTATCTCCCGCCGGTACGGCCCGCCGAAAAAGCGGCAGAGGGGAACCCGATATAGTTTTCCCACAGCGTCGAAGAGCGCTATCTCTATGGCCGCTTTGGTGATCGGGTGGCCGTAGCGAACTCCATGGAGTTTGCTGATGACCCCACCGGTGTCTTCGAGGTCCATGCCGATGAGCGCCGGCGCAAAATATTTTTGCGCCATGACTTCCATCGTTTCCAGTGTCTCGTAAGTATTGCCGGGGCGCCCCTGGGTGGCTTCGCCCCAGCCTTCGATACCATTCTCCGTCTCGACCCGGACAATCAACGTGCGGCAATCTTCGAGGAAGCCGGCGGCGCCGCCATAGACTTCTCTAATCGGCAGCACCAGCGAATACGTATCGATCGCGACGATTTTCATCATGGGCCTCGCAACAAATCACCGATGGATGAAACATCATCGAGCTTTTCTAGATCTTTGACTGCCGCGACCAGACGTTCAAGCTGCGGTTCGGACAAGATCGCACGCGTCAGCTTGCGCGCCTTATCCTCGAGTTCGAGTTGGCTTAACGGATTTCGCGGCGTGCCTTTGAAATGGATAATGAGCTTGGACAGTCGTTGCTTGTTAGCTAGGCTGACGGTCACGCGGGCGGCGCGGTCCCAGCCTTTTTGTTCGATTTCACGATCGACTTTGAGCCGGACCTTGCGCATCATGGCGAGTACTTTCTTGTCCTTGAGCTTTTTCTCATCAAAAGACTCGGGATCAGTCGGATCGTCATACAGACT
>VBKX01000428.1:0-1461 GCA_005879435.1 Deltaproteobacteria bacterium | reverse complement strand
TGATGCGTCACCAACTGCTCGATGCCGCCGACGGTGATTTCATGCACATCTTCCGGCTTGAATCCCGTTTCGGCTTGAAGTGCTTGCAGCGCTTCGATCGGCGCGTGCGCGTTGATGTGGCAAGCGCAGCGCTTGATGCCGATATTCATGCTCTCGAACTCGCGCCCCAGGCGGTGCGTGAGATAGGCAAGCTGAGGAGAATCGGAATACGTCTGGCAAAAGCCGAACTTTCCTTCGAGGATGCTTTCCGGCCCGGCGAAACCTCTGTTCGCGAGTAACGCCGCCGTCACTCCCCCTTCCCCTGCTTTGCCGAGATGGAGCCGCTTGATCATCGCCCCTTCCTGGCAGCGGGAAAATTCGATCAGTCCGCCGGAGTACGAAGCCGCGATGCCGAGAGCGTTGACCATCTTTCTATCATTGAATCCCAAGAGTCTGCCTGCCGCCACCGCGGCGCCAAAAGTACCGGTCAATCCGGGCGCGTGAAAACCTCTTTGCTCGAGCGAGTTCCCCGCGGCAACGCCGATGCGCGACATCACTTCGCACGCGGCGACAAAGCCCGTGAGCAACGCTTTACCGTCGGCCTTCGTTTCTTCTGCCATCGCAAAGGCGGGGAGAAATGCCGTCGCACCGGGATGTACACCGGCCCCAGGCTGGCGCACGTTGTCGAGCTCGAAGGCGTGGGCCATGACCCCGTTCGCGAGCGTCGCTTGCGCCGGCTGGGCCGAGAAATTTTCGCCGATCACGGTGGAACGGCCGCGCAACGCAGAGTCACGAACGAATCCACTGACCATGCGGCTCCACGGCTTCGTCGAACCGTAGAGCGAGACCACCAGGATATCTAAAATACAGGCCTTGGCCCGATCGATGACTTCAGCGGGGATCTGCTTATGTTTGAGGTCCAGGGCAAAGCGCGCCAAGCGCTGCGTGGCGTTCATATAAAAAACTAACGTACGACTTTGGCGCCTGCCTCTTTGAGTACATCGCGCATCTGCACGGTCAGTTCGTCGAAGAATTTGCTGAGCCCGGGTCCTTTGAGATAGCCGTCTTCGAACTGATTTTGCTCCAGGTATTGTTTCCACGTCGCAGTTTTTTCAAAGCGATCGAAAACTCCTTCCCAGTATTGAATCACCTCCCGCGGCACGCCCGGCGGGGCGAGAACTCCGCGGGCCTGAGGTATGAGCGGAATATCGATCCCTTGTTCCTTGATGGTGGGAACATTGGGCAGAGCCGCCAGCCGCTTCTCGGTCAGGGCAGCGATGACGCGCAAATTTCCCGCGCGAATCTGCTCGCCGGCTTCTTGCGGCTCGATCACCATCATTTGAACGTGCCCGCCGAGGAGATTAGAGAGACGCTCGCCGCCGCTCGGGAAGGAAATAAAGTTCCACTGCGCGCCGGTGGCCTTTTGCAGCAAAAGGCGCATGAGATTGTCCCGCGACGTAATCGTGCCGCCGGACTGGGCGA
>VBKX01000427.1 GCA_005879435.1 Deltaproteobacteria bacterium | reverse complement strand
TCGCGATCCCTTTGAACGCTGAGTACCAACACTTCAATGGGCAAGGAAACGCTCCCGTCAGGTATTTTGCCGTCACTAGCGCGCCGTTTATGATGAACCTGTTTCACAATCTCGATTTCGTCTTCGCCAACGATTTTATTTTTTCCGACCGCTTCCCGCCCGAAGAGGAAGACTATTTCAGCAGCAAGGGACAGGTGTGGGGACTCAAAATGTCGGTGAACTTCGTGCCCAACACATGGGACATGCCGCTCCAAGTATGGAACGAACGCGGCGCCGGCGGAAGACATGTCAACTTCGACCTCGCCGGCAATGTCATGGGATCACATATTTCCGAATTTCCGGTTGGGCGCTACAAAAAAGCCCATCGCCACGGACCCGGCGCTCATGTCACCATTCTCAGCGGTCAAGGATATTCATTGCTCTGGCCCGAGCACGGCGAACCGACCCGCGTAGACTGGAAACCCGGGAGCGTCGTGGTTCCTCCCTCCCAGTGGTTTCACCAGCACTTCAACTCCGGCGCCGATCCCGCTCGTTACCTAGCGCTGCGCTGGAATAGCTGGCGTTACAATTTTGTCGCGCTCGGTGACGACAAGCCGATCGAGGTCAGCGTCAAAGACGGCGGCACGCAGATCGAGTACGAGGATGAGGACCCAAAGATCCACGAGTACTTCGAGTCTTGCCTCCACAAGGTGGGCGCCACTTGCCGCATGAATTCCATGGTTCCTTGGTGCACGCGAAACGAAGCCGAATAAGTTTACCCTAACGGCGATTTAGAGTTTCACGTTTCGCGTTTAAACCGCGACTCGAAAGCGCGCGCATCTGGCAACACAATGCCGTAGCGAGACCAATCGCGCTCGACCTTTGCCATGGCATCAGGCGAAGGTAAACACACGGGCGCGAAATCCTTGGCATCATAGCGCGTCGCATCGATGATCATCTTGGAGGTCAGCAGCGGCTTTTGCTCGCCGCGTGGCAGCGATGGATCGAGGATGATACCGGGAAGCTCGCTGAGAATTTCGATATCTCGATGGGGTTGCACTCGGGTGGCTACGGCCCATTCGACTTGAATTGGATCGCCGGGATCGATGTCAGCATCGACGACGATGACTTGCTTGATGCCGCGACCGGCGGTGGTGCCGAGCACGGCGAGACCGACGTATTTGCCGAAGCCTTCGTAGGGTTTATCGACGGAAAGCACCGCGTGCAGCGCTCCTCCCCCGCCGCGGGTCATGTGCGCGCGCTTGACGCCTGGCAGTGAAATCTGACGCAGGAGCTCCGCTTCGCGCGGCACCGCCACAATGATTGCAGAACCGGAAGGCGGCGTTCCTTCATAGACGGCGTGAACAATCGGACGATCACGGTGTGTCATCGCCTTGACGCGTATGACCGGCCGCGGCGCGCGATGGCCGCCGTAGTACCCCGTGAACTCACCGAACGGTCCCTCGTCGCGCAGATCGTCGAGCAAAATTTCACCCTCGATGACGATTTCGGCGCAAGCGGGAACCTCCAGGGGAATGGTGACGCACGGAACCAACTCCACCGCCTTGCCGCGCAGGGCGCCGGCGACCGCCAGTTCATCCCTGCCGTAAGGAACGGGTGCGACCGCCGCCATCGGCACAACCGGGTCGCCACCAAGAACGATCGCCACCGGGAATGGTTCGTTGGGCCGCTTGCTCCATTGATATCTCAAGTGGCCGTAAGGCTCGACGAGAATCCCGAGCGTGTTGCGATCGTGAACCATATTGCGGTAGACGCCGGCGTTGCGCGCCTGAGTCTCCGGGTCTTTGCTGATGTGGCAGCCGAGCGTGAGGTACGGGCCGCCGTCACGCTCGTTCCATGTCGGCATTGGCAGCTTGGTCAAATCGACTTGGTCACCGACCCAAACATGCTGTTGACACAGACCGTTCTCGACTATCACGGGAGGGATGAGATTTTTCGTCCGGCGGTTCCATTCCGCAGCCAACTGATCGGTTTCTATGCCGAGAGCCAAAGCGTAACGCCGGCGCGATGCCAGTAGATCGACGGCCAAGCGAATATCATGATCGCGTCTTCGAGCCATTTGCAAAAAGCTGCGCAAATCTTGCGCGGGAACCGATTCTGCCATTTGAGTTTCCGCTGCGACAAGGCTTCCGGCTAGAGAGCGATCCGACAGCGATCCGCGCCTGCAGAGCTCTCAATCCTTTCGAACGTCGAGTGGAATGCCGTAGCGCGCCCATTCTTTTTCCACTTTGGCCATCGCTTCGCTTGCCGGCAGGCAGATTGGTGGAAAATTCTTGGCATCGTAGCGGGTCGCGTCGATGATCATTTTCGAGGTCCGCGAGGTGGCCCACTGCTCTTCCTTCGGTAAAGAGGGATCGAGAATAATCCCCGTGAGCTGTTTCAGAATCTCGATATCGCGGTTGGCCTGCACCCGCGTGGAAACCGCCCACTCGACTTGAATCGGATCGAAGGGATCGATGTCGGCATCGACGATGATGACCTGCTTGATGTAA